>JAQCER010000433.1 GCA_027618625.1 Verrucomicrobiota bacterium | reverse complement strand
GAACTCATGGGCATCGTGTTTCAGGTGAAGAAGTTTTTCGACGGCAGCTTCCTGCTGGTGTTCGCGACCACTACTCTCTTTCTGGTGCTGGTGGTGCTGCTTTCCCTGAAGCTGCGCGAGCGCGAACGGCAGGCACTGTTCCGGATAGGATGTAGTCGAGGTGTTGTCTTTTGCATGCAGGCTACGGAGCTGCTTGCACTCATCGTCATCAGTGCTCTATTGGCAGGCTCTGCGGCACTCGTCCTTGCCGAAGGCCTGTCAACGCTAGTGCTTCGCTAAGGCAAGGCGCAGCGACCAAGGAAACCTCTCTAACGTTGTTCGAAAAGATGAAGTGCCATTTACAGCTAGTCACCCTTGCTGCTACCACCATTACTTCTGGCCTGGCGTTGATTCTATCCGGATGCGATGCTCCCAGCACGGATGGTTCATCGGAAATTCCTCCGGTGGGCAAAAAGGCGTCAGGACCGCTCGCTATTTTTACCACGTTCTATCCGACCCAATACTTTGCACAGCGCATCGGTGGAGATCTTGTAAAGGCAACTTGCCCGGTGCCCGAGGACGCCGACCCCATTTTCTGGATGCCTGATTCTACGGCGATCGCGCAGTACCAATCTGCGGATTTGATCGTGCTCAACGGTGCCAATTTTGCGAAGTGGGTCGACAAAGTAAACCTTCCCGAAAGCCGGATCCTGAACACCGCGCGGCCCCTTGAGTCCAACTTCATCAAATTCAAGGATGCCGTCGAGCACAGCCACGGCAAAGAGGGGTCGCATTCGCACGAAGGCATCGACGGCCACACCTGGGTTGATCCGCAAAACGCAAAGGTTCAGGCCGCCGAGATTCGCAACGCCCTCATTCTCCGCCTGCTTGATGCGCACGCAACCATCGAGGCCAACTATCAGGCGCTGGCTGCGGATCTGGACGCGCTCGATAAGCAGTTCAAGGAGATCGCTGCGGCTGGGATGCCGCCATTGCTCGCATCCCATCCAGCATATAACTACATCGCCAGGCGCTATGACTGGAACATCGAGAGCCTTGACATCGACCCTGCCGAAGCGCCCAATGCCGAAGCGATGGCGGCAATCGCCGATAAGCTGAAAGCGCATCCAGCGAAGTGGTTGCTCTGGGAAAGCCAACCCATCACGGAGGCCGCGCAGATGCTTGAGTCGGAGTTTGGCGTGAAGAGCATCGTCTTCTCTCCCTGTGAATTGCTGTCGGCCGCCGAGCGGGCCAAAGGTGCCGATTACCTTTCTGTGATGAAGGCAAATGTCGCCGAGCTTCGGCGCGTGATCGAGTAGATCGGGAGTCGCCAAACTCCAAATGCTCCTTGGCAGAGCGACACCTATGGGCTACCGGACACGCACGCATGCGTGACTATATGCAATTGCACGGCTTGATCGTGCTGTGGGGGATTACTTCCATCATCGGTCGGTGGATCTCACTACCGTCGCTTGAGCTTGTGTTCTACCGCACCGCCCTGGCTGCCGCAGCGCTGGGAATGATCGCCGTCTGGCGAAAACAGTCGCTGCGGGTTACCCGAGGGGATGCGCTCATCCTGGTGGCGAACGGTTCAGTGATCGCACTGCACTGGATCATGTTCTTCCTCGCGGCAAAGATTTCCTCCGCTTCCGTCTGCCTTGCAGGTCTCGCCACGTGCACGTTGTGGACGGCGCTGCTGCAGCCGTTGTTCTTTCGCACGTTCAAATGGCATGGTCACCAGATTGTTCTTGGCATCATCATGGCCAGCGCACTGACGATCATCGTTCATTACCAGCCGACGGCATCCGTTGGCCTGGCTGTGGCACTAGTCTCCGCTTTTTTTGCAACCGTGTTTTCCCTTTTCAATGCCCTGCTGATTCGCCGCCACCACTTCCTGGTAATGACGTTTTACGAGCTGGCAGGAGCAGCGGTGTTCTGCGCGATCCTTACACCGATCTACCTCTATCGATTATCCGAAACCGGAACGATCGCCATTCCAACAACTGAGAACGGCTGGACATGGTTGCTTGTGCTTTCTTCCGAAACTGGAACTTTCGCTATTCCAACGACGGGGAGCGACTGGGCATGGTTGCTCGTGCTGTCGCTGGTTTGCACCGTGCTAGCATTCACCGGCTATGTGGAACTTCTCAATCGCATGGACGTCTTTACCATCAATCTCGCCGCCAATCTGGAACCCGTGTACGGCATGATCCTGGCTGCGGCACTCGATGGCGACTGGCACAAATTGAGCGTCGGATTCTACGGCGGATCGCTCCTCATTCTCACCACGATTCTCGCATATCCATGGTTCGAACGCAGGATCACCGGCAGAGTGGCGGCGGCTGCGGTGGCTTCTTGAGTTTGAGCCTAGATATTCACTATAATGAATATGTCTGAAAATCTATCTGTTGTGTCCCGCTATTAACGGAGTAATATTCATTGAAATGAATGTGAAACGCGAAGAACTAGGGGAGCTGGTGCGCGGCCGTCGGCGTCATCTTGGCGTCAGCCAGATGGATCTTGCCGCTTTGACCCAGGTGGCGGTTCACACGGTAAGTGACATCGAATCGGGCAAAGGCAATCCCACGCTCGCAATTCTCCTGAAGATCCTGGATCCGCTGGGACTCGAGCTTTGCGTTCGACCAAAATCCACCCCAGACAGCCCACACTTTGGGACTTCCACCCCATGAAGCTTGCCGCCGCCGTCTACGTTCGTGATTGTCTAGCTGGTGAGTTGGAGAAACTGGAGACTGGTGGGTTTGTTTTCCACTACCACCCTTCCTATCTGGTGGAACCGGGGGCCAGAGCTGTGAGCCTCACCTTGCCACTGCGTGCCGACCCATACCGGGCTGACCAGCTCTTCCCATTCTTCTACGGTCTGCTGGCAGAAGGGGCAGCCAAAGATCTGCAGTGCCGCACTTTTAAAATCGACCCTGACGATGGGTTTACCAGACTCATAAAAACGGGGCACAGCGATACGATTGGCGCGGTAACTGTCCATGAAATCCCGGCATCCTGACAGAACCACCATGAACGGAACGCCGATCGATTTTCTTCCCCAAGGGATCTGCTTAAGCGCGCTGTTGCCGACGAAGCGGGGGACATTCTATTCTGCCCGCGCGATCCGTGAATTGTGGGACGGTCATCGCGTGCGTCCTGTTCTCGATTTCAACAAGCGGGATTTCCTGACCATCCAGCACGAGTCCGCCGGGCGAATCTCGATTTCGGGCGTCCAGGATAAGATTTCCCTCCGGCTGCATCGAAATCGGCTCGTTCCTACGGAGAAACGCGGTGACTACATTCTGAAACCGGTTCCCCTCACCACCTACCCGCAGTTTACGGATGACATTCCAGCCAACGAGCACCTGACGATGCAGTTGGCGCAACAGTTGTTTGGGATGCCAACGGCGCGCAACGGGCTGGTCTATTTCGCTGACGGAGAACCCGCCTACATCACCAGACGGTTTGACCGTACCGAAGTGGGGGTGCCACTGGCTCAGGAAGATTTCTGTCAGCTCTCGCAGCGCTCACCAGACACTAGCGGGCAAAACTATAAGTACGACTGCACCTACGAGGAAACAGGATACATCCTCAAGCGCTTCTGTCCGTCGTATCCGATCGAAGTGGAAAAACTGTTTCGACTGGTTGCGTTCAATTATGTCTTCGGCAATGGCGACGCTCACCTGAAGAATTTTTCGCTTCTCGAAACACCACTCGGTGACTTTGCCCTGTCACCAGCCTACGATTTGCTGGCCACCTCGATCCACCTGCCTGACGAATCCCGCACCGCACTGGATTTCTTCGAGGGCGACCATGAAACGCCCAGTTTTCAGCGCAATGGATTCTACAAACGTGAGGATTTCATGGAACTCGCTAAGCGCTTTGGGATGCTGCCCCAACGCGCTGATCTAGCGCTACAGGCTTTCGGCGAAAGTGAGGCTCAAGTGCTGGAGCTTGTGCAGCGATCACTCCTGTCTTCAGGCGCGAAAGCTGCATACCTCGCCATCTATCGCGATCGCATACGTGCGATCAGCTCGTGATAGCCGATTTTCCACATGTGATCTCAGCAGATTCTCGGTTTTTGGGATCTGGCCGCACATCGGGGAATCGATCTGATAAAGCGCCGTCAAGCCCGGCGTGCTCCAGAAAAAGCACCGGATAAGGTCAACCATCAAATCATACACCACCACGCAGAATCGTCAGCGGCGGGTGGCTGGTGATGCCGCGACTAAGGAGCATGCCGAACGTGACGGTCAAGGTAGTGACGACTGCCACCGCAGCGATAACCGGCCAGGCGTAAGCGAAGAATTCCACTTTGAATACCCACGTCGCCAGCGCCCAGCCAGCAACCATGGAGAGCAATGCACCGGTTAGAGCAGCGAATAGTCCGAGGAAAAAATACTCGGTTAGGATGATTGCGCGGATCTGTTGCTTCGACGCGCCGAGGGTGCGAAGCAGCACGCTTTCTTCGATGCGGTCGCGCTTGCCGG
>JAQCER010000432.1 GCA_027618625.1 Verrucomicrobiota bacterium | reverse complement strand
GCACCACCAGCGCCTTCTTTCCACTTCCACCGAAACCAACGCATGAGCAACCATGAGCATCGTTAACCAAATCCTCGCCCAGGGCGTCCTCCCGGATGCTCTCATCCGCCACGGCATTCGTCGCCGCCTTGCCGAGACCCTGGCCACTCACGTCAAGTCGACCGAGCAGGAACAACGGGCCGCCATCGCCCGACATGTGCAGGAACTGCGCAACAGCCCGATCGCCATCGAGACTGATGCCGCCAATGAGCAGCACTACGAAGTCCCCGCCGCCTTCTACCTTTACGCACTTGGACCGCGGCTGAAATACAGCTCCGCGTGGTTCGATTCAGCCCACAACCCCCTGGCCGAGGCCGAGGAGAAAATGTTGCGCCTAACCTGCGAGCGAGCGGGACTCGTCGATGGCCAGCGCGTTCTGGAACTCGGCTGCGGTTGGGGATCGCTGTCGCTGTGGATGGCTGAGCACTATCCAAACTCAGAGATCACCGTTGTATCCAACTCCGCCAGCCAGAAGCAACACATCGATGGTCGGGCCGCCCAGCGGGGCTTCAACAATCTCACTGTCCGCACCGCCAACATGATCCACTACGGTGGCGAAGGCGTTGCTGTGTTCGACCGCGTCGTTTCAGTGGAAATGTTCGAGCACATGAAGAACTACGCCGAACTCATGCGCCGTATCGCCACCTGGCTCAAACCTGGCGGCACCCTCTTCGTCCACATCTTCACCCACCGCGTTGCCTCCTATCACTACGAAGTCGAAAGCGACGACGACTGGATGGCCAAATACTTTTTTACCGGCGGCCAGATGCCTTCGCACGACCTCCTCTCCCATTTTCAGGAGCACCTGACATTGCTTCAGGACTGGAAAGTAAACGGCCAGCACTACGAGCACACGTCCAATGCCTGGCTCGCCAACATGGACGCCCACAAAGCCGACATCTTCCCCCTCTTCAAAGAAACCTACGGTCCGGAAAATGCCACCCGCTGGTGGAACTACTGGCGCATTTTCTTCATGGCCTGCGCAGAACTCTGGGGCTACAAGCAAGGCGAAGAATGGGGCGTGTCCCACTACCTGTTCAAGAAACAGTAACAGTAACTCAATTGCACTTAGCACTCTCTCCTCTTACTGTTAGTCCTAATCTTAAATCCTCAAGGCACATCCGCCCAGCACTCCGTTAGAAATCAACAAAGCTTGACCTTCACGTATCCGACAACACATCAGCGGATATCAAAACCCCACTCACCCCTTAAAAAACGCACTCCAATCCCACCTTCACTCCAATCTCCCGCCGAAGATATTCTCTCAAAACATTGGAAAATAGGAATCCGCGTGCCAGAATCCCAAAAGGGATATCCCACTCTGGTGGGGGGATAATTACACTGTTCGTCGACAATCAGAAGCGAGTATTGAGACACATGTTTACTGGAACCGAACTCGCTCGTCCGTTTATCCCAACAATGGACTTCGAACTATCCAAGCGATTTTACGAGGCGCTGGGGTTTGAAAAGACACTCGATGGCGAGGTCGCCATCTTCAGAGCAGGAAGCGGAGGTTTTTTGCTTCAACGCCATTTCCAAGAAGATTGGGCAGCCAATTTCATGATGCAACTGATGGTGGACGACTTGGATGCGTGGTGGTCGCATATTGAATCACTCGATCTTCCCAAGCACTTCGGTGTGCCAGCTCCCAAACCCCCAGCCGTGCAACCTTGGGGACTTCGCATTGCATACGTTGTTGATCCCGCTGGTGTATTGTGGCATATCGCAGAGCGTCGGGATGGCGTAAGTCATGACAAATAGTCCGGGAAATTGGCGACGAACAAACCGCTGCACACGGAGCCGCGGGCCGCGCGGGTTTTGAAATCATCAATGTCGTTCGCCGCGGCCCGGTGAACGGGGGGGTCACGAAGTTGGGCCGAAGAAAGAGGGCGAGCGCTCGGTTGGATTCACAGAGACCACGATCGAGTTTCAAGGAGCAGATCCTCAGGAGTGGTATAAAGCACTCAGGATGCGAGAACGCTACGCTTTGCAGCACAGTCCGCCGGTTCCAGCCTTGCCCACGGCCCGCCAAGAAAAACCGCTTATGCTCCTAATGCGGCGAGCAGGTCGTCCAGCGAGACGATGGCGATGGCGGTCACCTTGTCGCTCATCGCAAAGGGGAGGATCAGTTCGCGTCCGTGGAGAAGGGAGCCGCAGCTATAAACCACATTCGGCACGTAGCCGTCGCGCTCGTTGCCTTCGGGAGAGAGAAGAGGTTCGCGAAGGCGGCCGATGACCCTGGTCGGGTCATTCAGATCGAGCAGAGCCGCACCGATGCAATATTTCCGCATCGGGCCGACTCCGTGGGTGATGACGAGCCACCCGGCTTCGGTCTCGATGGGTGAGCCGCAGTTGCCGATCTTCACGGACTCCCACATCTCGGACGGGCGGAGAATGACCTTCGGGTCGCTCCAGTAGTGCAGACTGTCGGAGAACATGATGAAAAGGTTTTCGTCATCCTGGCGCGAGAGCATGGCGTAACGGCCACGGATGCGTCTTGGAAAGAGCGCCATGCCCTTGTTCTGCACCGCGCTGCCGTTAAGGGTGAGCACACGGAAGTGGAGGAAATCCTGCGTCTCGATGAACTGCGGCAGGATGGTCCGGCTGTTGTAGGCGGTATAGGTGGCGCAATACATGACGCTGCCGTCGTCGTCGGTGAAGCGGACGAAGCGGGCGTCCTCGATGCCGTTGCTCTCATTTGCCGAGACGGGAAAAATGATGCGCTCGCTCATGGCGAGCCGGGAGGAGAAATTCAGTTCGTAGTTCGAGTCGGCGAGCCATCGGATGCACTCCAGAACCCGGCGCAGATCGCGCCCGGCGGGTTTCGATTCGCGGCGCACGTGGTGCACGCTTTCGTCGAGTTCGTGGAGTGTGAAGTGCTCCGCGAGCGGGCTCATCACTGCTGTCGCGTGCCCGCCTTCAAAGCCCATCTCCTGCAGTTTAATGATGAAGCGCTTCTTGTTGTAGGTGGGATTGGGTACGACCTCCGGAACCGTGACAAAACGCGAGACCGGTTCCACGCTGATAGCGCCGTCCGATGCGATAATCCCGGTGCGAAACTCGATGGAGGAGATGTGGCCTTCGCCGGTGGCGCGCAGGCTCATAATGAAACGCAGGGTGCCCCCGGACACGCCGCTCTGGTCGGGATGCGGCACGATGGAGGGGTTGAACAGCGCGGCGGATTCCAGTGCATATTCCCCGGAGAACAGCGCCCCGATGAGGAGTCGCCGCACGCGCGAGAGCGGCGCTTGCGACGTGATGTGGGAGCTCACCTTCTCGTAATGCGAAAGCAGGACCGCTTCGATGTCGAAGTGCCGCGAGACAAACTCCGCGAGGATCGTCTGCAACTGGGCATCTGCGTCTGCCTCGCTCAGAGCCAGGGCGCGGTCCAGGATACTGGTGACGATCCTGGCCTGCGCCGGGATGAACGGCCGGATGATGACCCGCGCGCTCTCGGGCTGGAACGTCACCTCGTGGCGGCGAAGTCGGATGGCGTTCATGTGTGCAAAGGCTCGGCGATCGGGTGTTCGGCGTAACTCATCTCCGCGAGGGAAAGGTGGAAGGCCAGCGACGACTCCGCGCCCTGATTCTCGCTGATGCGGTCGTGGTGCAGTCCATCGCTGCAACCGCCAGTGCCGGAATCGTAGAGCGGCACGCCGAGGTCATTGCGCCCGAGGAACCACTCGAATGCGCGTTTCGCTTCGCGCGACCATGCCGCATCCTGCGTGGCGCGGAAGGCTTCGAGGCACGCGCTCACCATCGCCTGCGCCTCCACCGGCTGCTGGTCGAAGTCCGCGCGCGCCCCATCGCGCTGGTAGAATCCATTGCTGCCGATGGGACGGAAGTTGCCCGCCTGCGTCTTCTGGATCGAGACGAGCCAGCGCAGCGACTTCAGGCCGATGTCCAGCGCCTCTGCGTCCGGCGTCCACTGGCCGCTGAAAATGAGCGCCTGGCAGAGGCGGGCGTTGTCGTAGGTAGCGCTCGGCTCAAACCACGGCCAGTCCTTCGTGGCGCAGGCTTTCCACAGCTTCACGAGTTCACCTGTGAGCAGTGTGCGGGTGTCGAGAACCGCAGGCGTTGCCGGATAACCGCGCAGATATTCGTGGATGCCGAGCAGCGAGAAGGCCCACGCGCGCGGCGAGGAAAACGATCCGACGACCGGCAGCCCGCGCTCGAAGAGCTGCGCGCACAACCGGCGATGCCCGGAATTGCGCGAGCGTCCCGCGCCCGTGCCCACAGCCCAGAGAGAGAGAGCGTGGCTGTCCTCGCTGCCTGCCTCCTCGAGCCATTGGCGGCCGTGGCTCATGAAATTGCGGAAGCGCCCGGTGCCATACGTGAGCGCCGCCGCGAGGAACGCGAGATAGTGCTTGGGAGAAAACGCGATTTTCGGGAATTTTCGAACATTCGACGGGCTTCGGCGGCGGGATTTTG
>JAQCER010000431.1 GCA_027618625.1 Verrucomicrobiota bacterium | reverse complement strand
GGAGATCCGCAGATTGCTCAATGGCGATGGCGAGTCCGGGAACGTCGCCCGTTTGCCGCAAGAACTCGATACCAAGCTGGTCACGAACGATGAGTGGCTGCGGGCCATCCGTTTCTGGATGCATTGGGTGCGAGCCAAGAACGCACTCGAGAGTGTTGTCCAAGCCGTCGTGATCAGGGTCGCTGAGTGGCCCGGCATTGGCGCCGCGATCTTTGCGAAAGAAGCGTGCTTGCCACTGCGAAAAAGCGGCGGGTCGGGTGTCGAGCACGATATCCCAGGCGTCGTTGCTGGTGCCACCGGTGCCGATGAACTCTTGCGGCGTTCCGCCTTCCATGTCGCCTCGATTTACGAATTGTTGCCCCACTCCAGATCCAGTGTTGGTGCCTGTATCGGCCCAGTAGATCTTTCTCGCCAGCACGTCGAGCACCATGCCATGCGGCGTGTCGAGTTCCGTGTAGATGTCTTCGATCTTCCCTCCAGCCAGGTCACGCCGCTGGATCTTCTTGTCGTTGCGGTTGACCCAATAGATTTGGTTCTCCACTGGATCGAGCGCTACTCCGCGGGTCTGACCCTTGATGCCGCTCACTATGGTTTCCCTTTGCGAACCATCGGCCAGGTTGACCCTGACAATGTTCCCAGCACTGAAGTCGCCCCAGTAGAGCTTTCCTCCAGCGACATCCAGGGTCAAAAAATAAGGAGCAACGGTCTCGCCGACCGTCTCCGGATTGCTGCCATCGTAATTGGCGCGCCAGATGACATTGCCGTCGCGTTCACACCAATAGATTTTGGCAGCTGAAGGATCGACGGTGATATCGGCGGGAAAGTCCTGGTCGGTGGCGATCTCTGTGACCACCCGGGTTCCATCGAGAGGCGCCCGGAAGATTTTGTCGGCGCCGTTGTCGCAAAAGAACAGGACACCTGCGTTCGCATCGACTGCCAGTCCTCGGAATTCGTTATTGCCGGGGACATCATCCCCGTTCAGCAATAGCTCTGGACTGGCCCCATCGAAATCCGAACGATAAATTTCGTCGGTACCTCGATCGATCCAGTAGAGCTTGCCGGGCGGGATGCTCGCCTCCTGCGCAAGGCCAGCGCCCGTCGCAAGAACCAGGCAGAAGACGCACGGAGAGAACAACTGGCTTGGATAATTCTTCATCGATCGATCAAGATCTTAGCTTAGCTTAAGCCGGGCAATGATCCGCTTGCAATGGAGCTCTGAATGAATTCGGCTGGCGCAGAGAACTTCAGTATAGAAATAATGAAAAACATTTGAAAACATTGGAAATTACTCTTAATACTACAGATATGTTAAGCTATTTTATCCCTCTTTCTTTAGCGTTATCTGTGGTGGCGATGACGCTACCGTGTTCCTACGGGCTCACCGTTTCCTGGGGTAATGATTTAACATCCAATGTATTACAGGACTCAAGCGAAACGCCGCGGGGAGCGAACTTCAAGTTTGAACCGGGAATAGGAGAAAAGCTCTACCGCTGGGTGCATAATGGAACGGTTCTGGGAGGTAGTGATGCCACACAGGCGGCGGCGCCCTCCATATTACCGGCCCAGGAGACGTTGCGATCAGCGGTGGTCGTGTCATAAACAACATCGCCGCCCGCGAAGGGGGTGGCTTGTGGAACGGTTCCGGACTGATGACGATCGATGGCGTCAGTATCTCCCTGAACTTGGCGGCAGGTGACGCCGCAGATGATGGAGGCGGCGGGATCTTCAACAATGGTGGTACGCTTGAGGTTGACAGCGCTATCGTTGCCGACAACCTGGCGATTGGCAGTGACGCACGGGGTGGGGGAATTCTCTCGCTCAATGGGGTCACACGGATCACTGGCACCACGATTGAGGGCAATGTTGCCATTTCGACTGCGCCCGGCGCAGGGCTTACCCAGCACGGCGGTTCCGCACTGATTGTCGATAGCGCCATAGCCGACGGTGTCGCCGGAACTGGCACGGCAACGCTCGCGGGCGTTGGTAATCTGGAAGAGGTGGTTCTGTTAGACAGCGCTACTCTTGCCCCTGGCGAAGGCCTTGCGGTCTTGAGGGCCGGTAACGTCTCGTTTGCCAAAGGAACCGCTTTCGCTGCAGAAATCGGTGGAACGACTCCGGGGGCAGCTGGGTATGATCAGCTGAGCGTTAGCGATGGCATCGACCTCTCAGGAGCGCATCTGAACTTGTTGATGGCCGGTGGTTTCGTTCCAGCCGCCACGGACGCGTTCGTGATTGTCGACAACGCCAGCGCCAGCGCGGTGCTGGGCATGTTCGCAGGACTTCCGGAAGACGCGTTTTTCGCCTTCGGCGCAGGAACGTTTCGGATCGACTACAGCAGTGGCGACGGCAATGATGTCGCTCTCCTGCCTGCTGCACAGAACGGAGTAGGCTTGAAGATCTCAGGGCCACCTGCCTTCAAACCCAGCACGGGATTCATCGAGCAGACGGTCACCCTGACAAACAACCTGGGAACAGCTGTGACGCCCGCTCGCCTGTATATCAGCGGACTGCCAGAGGGTGTTGCTGTGCAAAATGCCGCCGGTTCCGCTCCTTACGGCACCCCGGCAATGGTGACGCCCTACATTCTCATCGGTGCACCCATCGCACCGGGAGGTGCCACGGCGCTGACAGTTCAGTTTGCCAGCGCGGACAATGCTGTGGAGTTCTCGCCAGCTTACAACATTGAAGCTGGAACAGCAAACGCGGGTACGTTCGCTGTAACAACGATCCTCTTTCTCGGTAAGGACGTGCTCATTGAGTTTGGATCGCAGGCCGGAGTGGTATACGAAGTTCAGTATTCGACCAACCTGATGGATTGGACAGCCGTGTCCCCCCGGTTGGTCGGCGATGCTACCATTACTTCCTGGGTCGACCGTGGAAGTCCCGCCACGGAAAGCACACCGCTTGCCACTGGCGAGAGATACTATCGCGTCGTGCGCGTTTCTAAACTAATCGCTGGTAACTGATTGGATAGGTGGGAAGGGGCGGAAAGGGAAGCCGATCCGCCCCTTCTTGTAGCCAGAGGTCACTCTGGTCAGCGAAAAAATTCAACTTCGATGCATCCGTATTCGGCGAAGTGCCGTTGTTTCCGAAACGAACCATGAGCCTCTTTTCAAAGCCTTCAACCTATTGCGTCCTCACTGCCATCGCCTCAGCCGGTGCGTTCATGCTGATCCTGAATCGTCCCAACGAGACCAGCCAAAGTCAGACGCAGGGGAGTCAACCTGCAAGGGCAACATCAGCCCCAGCATCGCCCGGACCCGACGTAGTGACCGACGTCAAGCCTCAGCCAAGTCGCACTCTTGAAAACCAAGGTTGGCAGCACATTGCCGATGCCCGTGCCACTGGCAACAGTTCGCACTATCGGGATGCGCTGCGCGTTGCAGGTCAGCTGGAGGAAAGTGACGAAACACGCTTCGCTGGACTGCTGCTTCGTGGGCACGTTCTCCACCAGACGCATCGCTTCGCTGAGGCAAGGGCGGTAGCGGAATCGCTCGCAACCGAACGCGGCATGCACACGGATCATGGTCTCCTTGGCGATGTTCTTCTAGATATGGGCGAAGTGAACAGTGCGATTGCAGCTTACGAAAAGCAGATGGCGCTGCGTCCTGGACTGGAAGCTTACGCCCGTGCCGCACAGGTGCGCTGGCTCAAAGGCCAGACCAGCGGCGCTATCGAAGCAATGGCGATGGCTGCCAGATCTGGAAGTAAACGGAATCCGGAACCCGTTGCCTGGACGCTGAGCATGCTGGCTCTCTACCAGTTCCAGACAGGAGCCGACGCAGAAGCACTGGCGAGTGTGGATGCTGCACTCAGACTTTCGCCAGGTCATCCGCGGGCACTCGTGGCCAAGGCGCGGATCGAAATGGGGCGCGGTCGATTCTCTGAAGCTCTGCCTCTTCTCAACGAAGGAGCGGCCAAACTTCCTGAGCCCGCGACGCTGTGGCTACTCACCGATTGCCTCAAGGCAACCGGGGAAGAAGCCCGTGCTGATCGGATGCAAGCCGGCTGGATAAAACGTGCTGCAAAGGAAGATCCCCGGACCTTGGCTCTCTATCTGGCAACCGCGGGCGATGACTCTGCTCAAGCCCTCCGTTTGGCAAAAGCGGAACTCGACGTCAGACAGGACGTATTTACTCACGATGCCGTAGCCTGGGCAGCCTTTGCTGCAGGCGACCTAAAGCTGGCCAGCCAACACATCGCTCTCGCGCTCGGTGAAGGCACCGAAGACGCCCGTCTTTGCCTGCACGCAGGCATGATCGCCCGCGCCTCTAACAATCGCGCTGCGGCCGATCGGTTTTTTGATCAGGCCAGGGAACTCCGCCACATGCTTTTCCCGGCGGAACAAATTCGTCTCGATCAGGCTATTGCCGATGCAGGCCAGTCATTCACAAATTTCAATCAGACCAAACGCTAACGCTAACGCTAACACAAACACCATATAACCATACAAAAATGAAAACATCCATGATATCCCCACGCA
>JAQCER010000430.1 GCA_027618625.1 Verrucomicrobiota bacterium | reverse complement strand
GCAAATGGCCTTCGACAACCGTGGTCGACTCTGGATTGCGACCATGCCGACCTACCCCCACTACCGGCCCGGCGATCCCAAACCGGACGATAAGCTCATCATCCTCGAAGACACCGACGGCGACGGCAAGGCGGACAAGGAGACGGTTTTCGCCGACGACTTGCACTTGCCGACTGGATTCGAATTCGCACCGGAAGGTGTCTATGTCGCGCAGGGCACACACCTGATTTTGCTGAAGGACAGCGACGGCAACGACCAGGCCGATGAACGCGAGATCGTGCTGAGCGGATTCGATGACCACGACACTCACCACGTCATCAGCGCGTTCTGCGCCGATCCGTCCGGCGCGATCTACATGGGCGAAGGCACATTCCTGCACAGCAATGTCGAGACCGCCTACGGGCCCGTGCGCAGCTCCAACGGAGGTTTTTTCCGCTACTGTCCGCAGCGGCGGCAGCTCGAACGCTCGGCCCGCCTGGCAATTCCGAACCCTTGGGGCACCGCTTTCGACGATTGGGGGCAACCCTTTTTCACCGACACTTCCGACCCGAACCTGCGCTGGATGTCGCCCGGGACTGTGAACGTGCCCTACGGCGAGTTCGCTCCCAATCCGCCGAACCTGATCGAAAACGCGCACCGCGTGCGTCCGACCTCCGGGCTTGAGTTCGTCTCCAGTCGGCACTTTCCCGACGAGGTGCAGGGCGATGTGCTCCTGCACAACACGATCGGCTTCCTCGGTACCAAACAACACCAGATGACCGATGAGGGCAGCGGTTACACCAGCAAGCACCGCCAGGATCTGCTCAAGGGTTCAGATACCAACTTCCGCCCGGTCGACCTGGAATTCGCGCCCGATGGATCTCTCTACTTACTCGACTGGCACAATGTCCTGGTCGGTCACATGCAGCACAGCGCGCGCGATCCATTGCGCGACCACGTCCACGGCCGCGTCTATCGCATCACCTACCCGGGCCGACCGTTGATCACCCCCGCTCTGGTCCACGGGGCATCGATTGGTGTTCTGTTAGAAAATTTGAAGTTGCCCGAGTACCGAACCCGCTACCGGACGCGGCGCGAACTGCGTGGACGCCCGGCCAACGAAGTTTTGTCCGAACTCAGGCAATGGGCAAACGAGCTCGACAAGTCGGCTCCCGGCTACGAGCACCATTTGCTCGAAGCCCTTTGGGTGAGCTGGGGGCTCAACAAGGTAGACACTGATTTCTTGAAACAACTGCTCGCGGCCAACGATTTCCGCGTTCGTGCCGCGGCCGTGCGCGTGCTGCGCTACGTCGGCCACCAAGTTCCGGATCAGGCGCGGCTGTTGATGGCAGCCGCAGGCGATGTGCATGGCCGTGTGCGCCTGGAAGCCATCGCCGCAGCATCCTGGCTCGATCCCGAGCTGGCGCTTGCCATTGTCGAGGCAGCGGGCACCCATCCGATCGACGAGTGGATCAAGCCAGTGCACGACACCGCCCTGGCACTGCTGAAAGGTCAGACGATCAAAGCCGCCCCCGTAGCGAAAATTCCAGATCCCACCAAGCCGCTGATCGGCGAAGCAATGGAACTCTATACCAAAGGCGCCGAAGTCTACCGACGCGAAGGACACTGCATCACCTGCCACCAGGACAACGGCCTGGGCCTGCCCGCAGCGCAATTCCCACCGCTGGCCGGAACCAAATGGACCCAGGGCAGCGAAGAACGACTGATCAAACTGACCCTTCACGGTCTGCTCGGCCCGATCGAAATCAATGGCAAAAACTATCCCGGCCAGGTCCCGATGACACAGTTCAAAGGACTGAGCGACGATGAAATCGCAGCCGTCCTGACCTTCGTCCGCAACGCGTTCGGCAACCAGGCATCAATGATCACGCCAGCCAAAGTCAAAGCGGTGCGCGAAGCCACTGCACATATGACAGGCTTCTACCACCCTGCGGATCTACTCAAGGAACACCCGCACGACCAGGAATAGCAGCTCCTCCATCCCCAGACTTCGACTCCATACGATTCTGCACAGTTATATGCTCATGCTTAAACTGCAACTGATCTCCCTCGCTGCGTTTCCAGCAGCCACATGCCCATCCTTGCTTGCTCAGGAAGCGGACGGCACAGCGCTATCTCCAGTTACGATTCAAGTGGATGCAGGCACTTGCAAGGTGCCCTGCGTCCGACCTGGCGATCCTTTGGTGCCGACGCCGACGAGCCGAACTACACCCACATGAAAGACGGTCGGAAACTGCTTGGGCAATTGGGCGAGCAAACAGAAGCGAAATTGTTGATGGTTGATGAGTGTCATTCCCTCAACCATCCCCGGTGCGCACTCTTGTATTAGAACAAGTTCATTTACCCTTCGGCAAATGAACCACCGCCCAACCTAATCCACTCCCGCAACCTCAGTCACCAACCTTCAGAAAGCACCCGCCGCTTGTCGACTTGATTGAGAACATCGCCGCAGGATTCCCAATCAACCCTGGCGATCTGGTTGTACTTCACAGCAAAAGCGTGCCGCTTTGGTAGTTCACCAATGCGTTTCTTTGCCAACGCCTCTTTCCCGATCGCCAGCGAAATCCAGACATCCTCCAGAGTATCCGGCACTTGGCCAAACATGTCGTAGATGTCCCCGAGGCGCTCAGAGAGCATTTCGTGCACCCGGTCTTCGATCGAATTCTTGTAGCGCAGGTTGAACACATAAACGACATCCGCCTTCTGGCCGATTCGCTGGATCCGCCCCTTGCGTTGCTCCAGACGGGTCGGGTTCCAGGGAAGGTCGAGATTGATGAGCGTTCCGAGCCGCTGGAGATTCAATCCTTCGCTGGCTGCATCCGTGCCGATAAGCAATTTCAACTCACCGTCGCGAACCATCCGTTTCAAGACCTCCCGGTTCTCCGGCTGGAACTCGCCGCCGCGCATGAGACCTGACTTCCCAGCTCCTGCGTAGATGCCGATCAGTGTCCCGGAAGCGGCATCGCGGGAAAGCCTTTCGGCCAGCCAGAGAACCGAGTCATAGTATTGGGAAAACACGATGCAGCCCTTGTGCAGCCAGCCCTGATTGCCTGCCTCTGGATGACCGTGAACCAAAAGGCGGGCGACTGCATCGTACTTTGGATCGCTGCTTTGGTTGGCCTCCAGGATCGTGACAAAGTCTTCCAGTAGCGCTCGCTCTGCCGGACTGAGTGACCGAAATTCGTCGCGCTGGACCGGGCCTTCGTCGGAGGTTTCGTCGTCTTCCACATCCTCCCAGTTCTCCAACATCATTTTCGCCGTGTTCATTCCCGCGATGATCGAACTACCCACTCTCCGAAGAAGCAGCGTTTTGAGGAAGCCCGCGCTCTTGGCACGCTTGCCTACCAGAACACAGAATTCCGTCGCTTTGTTGTAGGCGTCCTTAAGATAGGCGGTGAGTTCAATTGCATCCGCCGATCCCTCCCCGAGCAACCTCACGACAACCGGCTGCAGATAGGGCAGATTCGTCTCGGGATCAATTTCCTTCTCCAGAAAGTCTCGTGTGCGACGGACGATGTGCCGAATGAACGGATTGTGATGTTCCGCGAACGTTCCGCGCAGCCCACGCACGCGAGCCTGATCGGGAGCGCGTAGCTTTTCCCAGTCACTGCCGCTGGCAATCGCATCGCCCGTCTTCATCCCGAGCGAGGCGCGAACAATGGAAAACGTGCGGTCGTCTTCGGCGAGTGGCAATGGATTCCGTATCCAGCTCCACAGTTCAAGGTCCTCCGCAGGCAGTGACCTCTCTCCGGTAACCATTGGGAGACACCGGTCCGGTCGGCGCCAGTTGCTGGAGACCGTATTTCCCAGAATATGTTCGTTGGGAATCGCAAGGGCATCGAGCAGATCCCACGCCTCCACCGGATACATCTGAACGGGCGTGGCCGTGGCCAGAAGCAGGCTCTTGGTGCGGGAGGAAATGCGCTGAAGAAACGCGAGCAGATTGTTGGGGTCGGATTTCTCGCCTTCACGATCCCTGCCGAGATTCTTGCGTCGCGCGCGGTGCGCTTCGTCTACGATCACACATTCGAAGTTGAGAGTTTCAAGGTAACGTGCTGCTTCCGTTTTAGAAGTGAAGAGGCCTTGCGAAACGAGCCCCACCCGGCGGGGGCACTTCGTGATCCCTTTCGCTCCAATTGCAGGCTGGGCGATCTCGTTTTCATCGACCCACTGCCGTCCGTTCCAGACGGCGCTCGGCATGTCCAACAGCGTGTTCATTTCGTCCTGCCACTGCCAGAGCAGCGGCTTGGGCGCAACGATGAGGACTGGCTTTGAACCGTAGAGACTCATCAGCAAAGCCGACATCGCCAGTTGCATCGTCTTCCCCAGCCCTACCATGTCGGCAAGAACGTAGCGGGCACCTTGCGGTGTTCGATGAGCTTCGAACGCCTTTTTCACAAAGTATTTCTGATGTGCCCAGAGTCCGTATTCACGGCGGTACACCACAGTCGCGACAATCGTTGAGGCGGGATCGGGATCTTGCTGCCCCTTCC
>JAQCER010000429.1 GCA_027618625.1 Verrucomicrobiota bacterium | reverse complement strand
CCTTTCTTTGGGGCAACTTTCTATGGGGCGATATTGCCGCATCCCTCGGGCCAGGTAATTGTGTAATGCTGCTGGATGATCGTCGGTACAGGTATGCAGCCAGACTCGAAACGGAGTCGGCTGAGCATCCCAGGCGATCCGCAGCACTTCGGTTAAAAACGGCCCACCCAGCCCTCGCCCCATGAACTCCGGCAACAGTCCGAAGTATGCGATTTCCGTTTCGCCACTTTCTGACAACAACTCGCAGTAGCCCACGAGCGAACCTTCGTCATAGGCGACCAGGGTTCGGACATTGGGATTTCGGACATACGCGGCCCAGTACGAATCGGGCAGCTCAGCTTTGTCGCGCCAGTTCCACTGCTCGCCAACCGTCAAGTAAAGGAATCGGTTGAAGCGCCACTGCGGCGTAGTCACTTCCCTCACAACGATGGACATCCCATCTGGCCAGGGCTTTGGCACCAGTTGGCATGAGGAGAACATCTCAAGATAAGAGACAGTCACTGGCGGCACTTCAGACATACGGGAGTCGTCCGTTTGGTTCAACCTTGGAGCGCGGAACGTCTATGCTCCACGCAGTCGGGACACTGCAGGCAGACTCAGCAGACCTGCAAGAACTTCGTCCTTGCGTCCTTCCTTGAGCGCCTCCCAGGAGACTGCCATCGACACATCGAACTTACCCGACCGTGTGCGCCGCAAGGCACTCAAGTGGGCACCGCAACCGAGTTTCTCACCGATGTCATAGGCATAGGTCCGGACGTAGAAGCCCTTGCTGCACAGCACTGTGAATTTGATTTCCGGTAGACTGATGCCATCTATCTTGTAATCATAAATGTGAACCGGGCGCGGCTCACGTTTCACTTCTTTTCCCTGCCTGGCGAGTTTGTAGAGAGGAACGCCATCCTGCTTGATAGCCGAAACCATCGGTGGAGTCTGATAAAAATCCCCCTGATATTCGGCAAAAACTTCCTCGATCCGCTCCCGTGACAAATCCGGGACATCACGAGTTTCCAGCACTTCCCCCTCGCGGTCCTGAGTGCTGGTGGTGACGCCGAGCGTCATGGCTCCGACGTATTCCTTGTTTTCACTCATCAAAAGATCCTGTATCTTCGTCGCGCGTCCAAGCACCAGAATCAACAATCCCGTAGCCATCGGATCCAGCGTCCCGCAGTGACCGATTTTCTTCAAATTCAGACAACGACGCGCCATGGCGACAACGTCATGGGACGTCATGCCTGGACCTTTGTCGACGAGGAGAACTCCTTCAATCAGATCTTTCGAGGGCTTCATCAATAGCATTTAGAACTTTAGTCTGGGCTTCGGCGAGAGAAGCACGCAAGCGAACACCCGCCGCAAGTTTGTGCCCTCCGCCGTTAAATTTTTGGCATACTACACAGACGTCGACCCGAGGATCCTTTGAGCGCAAACTGGCCCGGACGTAACCGTCCTCACCTTCCTGAAAGAACGCTGCCACTACCACACCCTCGATGGAACGAATATGGTCAATGAGGCCATCGGTATCTGAAGCCTGGATGCCGAGCCGCTCAGCCATTTCAAGTGTCATAGCCCAACTCGCTCGCTGACCGCCATGTCCAATCTCAAGAACTTTCAGCAACTCCCCAAGAAGGAGAATCCTGCGAAGCGGGTAGTTTTCGTAGAGAGCCTGTGAGATGTCCCCCACGGCGGCACCTTGATCGATCAGAGCAGCCCCGGCGCGAAAAGTTTCGGCAGTAGTATTAGGAAATTGGAATGAACCGGTATCCGTAGAGATCGCCACGAACAGATTCTCGCTTACATCGCGATCGATCGGAAAATTCTGACTTTTCAGAAACTGATAGATGATCTGCCCGGTGGCAGGAGACACGGGATCGATGTAGTAGTAGTCACCGTAGCGCTCGTTGCTGATGTGATGATCGATGTTCAGCCATGGCACGCCTTCCGGAATGAAGGGAGCCACATCATCGCCCACACGCTTGCGGGATGCCGTATCACAGACAACAACGATGTCTGCATCAATGGCGTTCCCGGCAGCGACTTGCTCTGGCGCCTCAATAAACTCAGCACCAGGGAGAAAGGCAATGCTGTCCGGAACGCCGTCCTGATTGATCACGCGGACTTTTTTGCCAAGGGAGCGCAGGGACAGCGCCAAGCCGAGTTGGGATCCGAGCGCATCTCCATCGGGGCGCACATGACTCAGGACTACGATCGATCTCGCGCTCCTCAACAGAGCCCCCATTTCCTGGAAGCCGGTGTTCGTGACGATCTCAGAACTCATTTCTCTGGCCCAATCGACGCTGTGGAATCGTCACCCTCAACCTCGACGGCTGGCGGACACAGTTCTTCGAGTTGATCCATCAATGCGACAACCTTCACACCCCGTTCGATCGAGTCATCCGAACGGAAAGAAATGACCGGAGTGTACTTCAGAATAACCCGCCGACTAATCTTGTTCTGAATGGCTCCGTGCTTTGCGTTCAATTCAGAGACCACTCGGCGCTTCTGCCCAGAATCCCCAATAATCCCGACGAAAACGTGAGCATGCTTAAAATCCGGCGTCATATCGACGTCGTTAATCGTTACTAGAACTCCCGGAAAAGAGAAATCCCTTTGAATGAGCTCGCTCAGCTCTCGCTTCATCAGCTCTTTGACTTTGGCGATTCGCTTACTCATCGTTGATAATTAAAGATAGGCCATCCCCCAGCAGACTTGCTGCAGAAGGGCATCTCGACCATGGTTAGTAAATTCCGGCTATAAGGTCTGGTCGACTTTCTCCAATTCGTAGCACTCGATGACGTCATCCAGCTCGTACTCTTTGTAGTCACCGAGACGAATACCGCACTCCAAACCGTTGCGAACCTCTGCAACATCATCTTTAAACCGACGCAGAGTTGCAAAGCCGCCGTCGTAGACCGCCTGGCCACCACGAAGCACCCTTGCGCGTGCCGATTTTGTGATACGACCATCCGTAACCTGGCAACCCGCGACTATTCCGCGCGACAACTTGAACACCTGCCTCACCACGGCATGCCCGACCACGTGCTCGCGGCTCTCTGGGTCGAGCAGTCCCAGCATTGCATGCTTAACTTGATCGATCAGCTCGTAGATGATGCTGTAGAGCTTTACTTCAACACCCTCGCGCTTGGCCACCTTCACCGCATTCGACTCCATTTTGGTGTTGAATCCGATAATGATCGCGTTGGAAGCACTGGCCAGAAGAATATCCGACTCGGAAATGGGTCCGGCAGCAGCGTGGAGGAACACGATATCGACTTTGTCCGTATCGATCTCCTCAAGAGCGCCTATTATCGCTTCGACAGAGCCTTGAACGTCTGCTTTCAAGACGATCGCAAGCCGCTTGGCACCTTCCTCAAAGGAATCCCAGAGGGTATCCAACCGACTCTTCTGCTGGTTGGCAAGCTTCTCAGTGCGGAGTTCCTCAATGCGGTCGCCGCTGAGCTTCTTCGCCATCTTCTCGTTCTCCATTTCAACGACTTCGTCGCCAACATTTGGCATACCGCTGAAGCCAACGAGTTCCACGGGGATCGATGGCCCGGCCGATTTCACGCTTTCGCCCCTGTCGTTCGTGAGGTTTTTGATCTTTCCTGAGAAAGGCCCACAGATGAACGGCTTCCCAACCTCAAGCGTTCCCGTCTGGGTGATCACGGTGGCAGTAGGTCCACGACCGGGTTGCTGTCGGGACTCGATAACCAACGCCCGAGCCGGTGCGCCCGGATTCGCTTTCAGTTCGAGAATTTCGGCCTCAAGAAGGATGATCTCCAGCAGGTCATCGAGCCCAGCTCCTGTAGCCGCAGATACCTGAACTGCAGAGGTAGTTCCGCCCCACTCCTCCGGGGCAAGGTCGCGCTCCTGCATTTGAGTCATGACGCGCATCGGATCTGCGGCTGGCAAATCGCACTTGTTGATCGCCACAATGATCTTTACATCGGCAGCCTTGGCATGGCTCAATGCCTCCAGCGTCTGCGGCATGAATCCATCATCCGCTGCAACGACAAGCACGACGATGTCTGTGACATCTACCCCGCGGGCGCGCATCCGGCTAAACGCCGCGTGTCCGGGTGTATCCAAAAAAGTGAGCAACTGCCCATTGTGGTCGACAGAGTAGGCCCCGATGTGCTGGGTAATTCCCCCTGCCTCTCCAGCAGCCACGCGTGACTTGCGGAGCGCATCCATGAGGGACGTTTTTCCATGGTCGACATGGCCCATGAAAGTGACGATTGGTGGACGCAGCTTAAGCTCGTCCTCTTGCTCCTCCGCCGGTGGAGGAGGTTCTTCGATGACCTCTTCCACCTTGTGAACACCGCCACCCTTCTCTCGTTTCTCTTTCCAGAACACGAATCCATGCTTTTCGCACAGCTTCTCCGCTACATCTGGCTCGATCGACTGATTCGGATTCGCGAAAATATCGAGCTCCATCAGATCCTGAATGAGCTTGAACGGCTTGAGATCCATCCGCTCCGCCAGTTCCTTGACGATAATCGGAG
>JAQCER010000428.1 GCA_027618625.1 Verrucomicrobiota bacterium | reverse complement strand
GGGCATCGACTCCCGTTGCTGGATCAGCGTCATAGGTGAGTTCGGCAAAGTCACGCTCATCATCAAAGTGCATTCGGGGAACGCTCTCGAGACGTGCCCGCTTCGCCGCGTAGATTCCTTCAGGATCCATTGCCTCTGGAATTTCGATTCCGTGGAGCGAAGGCGTAGCCATAAAATTTTGATCATCCGGAACCGGTTCGGGCAGGATGGACTCGATGGTGAGCTCGATACCGTCCGCTTTGAGCATCGCTGTAAGCTTTTCCATCCGCGACTTGGACCGACTTCCCTCATAAGCCGCGACGATCGCTCCAAGGGACACCATCAAGCCGATGCCAGTCAGGGCTATCGTGAAAAACTTCGATCCCATTAATGTGGAGACAAGCCTGAACCCGGCGCTCTTTCTCGCAGGCGCCGTTGATCCCAGATCGGATTCCGAGTGCTTCGCAGCGGCATTGGCGAGGACTTCGCCGCGCCACTTCGCTGGCAGTTTCGCCATCTCCTGTTCTGCCAGTTTTCGTTCGAAAGCATCTTCAGTCATATTTATTGAGTTGTTAGAGATTCTGGCTCACACTTAGGAGAGCTCGTCGTAGAGAGGACACAGCAGGTTGCGAAGTTTGTCTCTGCCATAGCGGAAACGGCTGGCAGCAGTGTCTCTGGGGACGCCAGTCCCTTCAGCGATTTCATCGAAAGTCATGCCCTCCCAGATCTTGAGCCGCACCACTTCGCTCTGGTCGGCTGGCAGCTCGGTCAGTGCCCGTTCGAGCTGAAGGCGGAATTCGGCGACATCGGGATCGTCGGACGGAGCGAACAGGGCGACATCCTCCAGCGGCAGCAAGCCTGTAGCGCGGCGCACCGTGGCACGGCGGCTGCGATCGATCACCTGACTCCGCGCCATGCGTAGCAGGTAGTGGCGCACGTTTTTCACATCGCTTAAGCATCTCGGATTACGGGCAACTTTGACGAAGAGATCCTGCAGCAGATCCTTGGCATCGGCGACGTCACGTGTGGAGCCCAGAAAGTAGCGAAACAGATTTTCCGCGTGATCATCGTAGATTTTGCCCAGCCAGCAGGGTGGTGTTTCAGCGTCCATGTATCAGCAATGACGTCGGAAGGCGGGGGAAATGTCTACACAATCGACCACATTTTGTTAACGTGGCTCCGAGAAGGAATCGAAGTTTGCCCCAACATTCCGTGGGCGGAACCCGACCGGCAGCGGCAGCACTGGATCGGATCACGCGGGAGTAGCGGCTGCCAGTGTTGGCAACATTCGTGGCTTCGTCGACGTAAGGTCGTCGGTCCGGCTTCGGTCGGGAAAACTGTCCAGTAAAGCGTAAAGCGTTTCCGCCATCACTGGAAAGGCCCTTATCACCAGATGCTTAACTCGGAATGAACGGAATGGAAGACGCTCGAATGACGGCCTCTGCTCACTTGTTCGCGCAACCCTTGAGAAGACCAAAGGTGGAGGTAGCAGCGCAGTTCGGGTCTACTGCTGAGCCCTGTCCGCGAACGGCCAGTGCGGCAGCGGTGAGAAGCTTGTCTACGCAATCAGCGACCTTGGAGACTTTCTTAACGCATTTGGAGACTCTCTTGACGATCAGACCGTATTCGCTGGCCGCACTGGTGCCGAAGGGGTCGTTGTTGGAAAGGGGATTGTTGCCTGCGTAGCGGTAGAGGTTGAAGTCGCCGGAGTCGTAACGGATGGGATCCTGTTGCTGGAAACGACGGATCAGCGGGTTGTAGTGGCGCGCGGTGTTCTCGTAGAGTCGTGCAGCCTCATGCCAGTAGCGACCGGCGAAACGATGCGGGCCGAAATCGGCGGGAACGGTGCTGCGCGGATTGCCGAAGGTATCGTAGTCGAGCCAATGGATGGGCGTTCCATCGAGGGCGAGCAGGCCTTGAACGGAATCGATCTGGTCATTGAGAAACCAGCGCAGGCCACTGGTTGGCGTCCATTCGCCATGGGCAAGGTTGTTCACTGCTGGGCAACTGAATCGGATGCGGCTGAAGGTCGTCTGGCCGTCCAGAAATTCAGCGACCGGTTGATCGCGATCGTAGACGATCCAGGTTTTCTGGCCCTGCTCGGTGCGGAACATCATGCGGCCCAAATAGTCGTATTGATACTCCGCTACGGTCGCGGCACCGGCGCTGGCTTGGGAAGTCACCGCGATGAGTTGATTTCGATGGTCGTAGCTGAAGGTGCGGATCTCTCCGGTCGTGGTGTTTGTCTGGGTCGCTATGTTGCCTTCCGCATCGTAAGTAAAGGTGAGGTCGTCAATCGCGAGGAGGCGATTGTCTGCACCGACGGTGGCCGTGGTCGGATTGCCTGCACTGTCGTACGGATACGTCTCGTTCGCGAAAGCGCTGTGGGTGGCAGTGGTGATTTGGTCGAGACTATTAATGCGGCCATTTAATACATTCATTCTTTAAATGGCAGCGTAAGCGATGTGTCTCCCAGTGAAATACTGCATCACCCGCTCGGGTTGCTTCTGAATGCTATGCATGAACGAGCAAATATTCGCTTTTAACTCAGCGAGTTTCCGTGGAATCTTTTTGGAATTGACGTTCTTTTTTAGATCTCTATTCAGGTACTCATCCGCGTTAAGTTCTGGTGAATAGCTTGGGATGAACTCTAACTGAATCGCCTCGCCCTGTTCGTCCACCCACTTCGTGACCCTCTTCCCGTGATGAACCGACAGGTTGTCCGTGATCACGATTACCGGTCCGTCGGTCGATTTCACCAGCTTGGAAAGAAATAATATGAACTTCGACTGGGTCATCGTCGATGTGTAGCACATAAAGCGAACTTCGCCCTTATTGGTTACCGCACTGATCATGTTGACTTTCCGCTTTGTCCCGTCGTGTTTAACTTCAGGAGTCTTGCCCCTCGGAGCGTATCCCCGCTGAGAATTGCACTGGTTCGTCACGCCGGTCTCGTCTACCCAGTAAATCGTTGCCCCCAGGGCTTTTGCGCTCGCCGCAATCGTAGGATACTCCTCTTCAAGCCACCTTTTCACGGCAGCTGAACTCTGCTGCCAGGCTTTCCTGATCGGTTTCTGCGGGGTGAAATCCCACCGGCTCAGATACCTTCTCATGGTGCGCAAAGGGAGCATTACCCTGAAGCGTTCGAATACAAGATCTCTGACAGCCGCCGCCGTCCACAAAACAAATGGCATCTTTAGCTGATCTGGAGTTTTCTCCGCGATGAGTCGTGCGATCGTCGCGCACTGCCATCCCTCGAGTTTGGTCTGCTCTCCTTTTCGGCGACCACGCATCCCCAACTTTAAAGCCTCATACCCACCCTCTTCATACAGTTTGCACCACTTCCCTACATTCTGCCGGGTCACACCCAAAGCCAGGGCGACTTCGAGTTTGGTGAAACCCTGTTCAAAGAACATTCTCACCGCAGTTTCGCGGATAAGTTGCTGCTCCTCGGATGTTAGTTTTCTGCCGTCTCGCTTCTTCATCAGTTCAAATAACTCATACCTACTGGATGTCAAGCTATTTGAATATATTTATTGGCCGCATTAATAGTCTTCGATCAGCTGACTTTGTTCGTTGTGGTCGTAATTGACGCCCCATATGGTAAACGCCTTGTGGGTGTCGGCAGTCATGAATCCTTTGCCCGAGGCATCCACGACAATCTGCTCCTGGGATGGGGGTCGGGGAGACGATGCTTCCGAATTGTCGTTCAGCACACGCTTGACGCCGTCGATGATCCGTTCCTCCAGGCCCGCGTCCCAATTTGCCGGGAGGCCATAGTAGACCATCGCATCACGACCTTCATACCCGCCTTCGTTACGCACGCGCTCGGAAGGGATGTAGGCCATGACATCGTTGGAATAGCTGGCGACCCATGTGCGAGTGCCCCGCAGTTCCTTCTTTAAACGGATGGCATAGTCGATGACGGTTTCCCCTCCCAGGAATACGAAGTCGATCTCGCTACCAAGTTTCCAGGCACCCACTGGAAACGGGTAGGCCTTGTCTAATTCGCCATTCTCGCCAATTTGGTCGAGCAGCATTTTTGCTCGAGCTGCTGTGTAACGATTGTCCGATTGCGCATCCTTTTGCAATTGCTGTCTGTCGGGCAGGCTTTCAAACGGGATAGGCACGTCTTCCAGTTGCGTTGATAGCAGCGGTGCTACCGGTTCCATTTCGGTGGTAAGAAGGATCTTATCGACAGCGGTCGCAAGGCGTTTGCCGTAATGCCGCGCGAGTGCCACCGAGCGGCGTGGGATCGGGTTCTGATCTGCACCGCAGCCCGCCCAGAACAGGGCCACGCAGTCGGGGTGGGCCGCTTCGAGTTCCAACTGGGCAAACCCCGGGTAGTCACCACACCAGCGATAGGAATCGAGCACCGTTGAGTGACATGCGTAACCGAACACGACCGCGGCAAGTGTTCCGTCCGGTCGTCGCACTGCCAAGACCGGAACCTCATGATCGGATGGGCCGACGATAGCGCCCTCCGCTCGCTGCGCCGGGACATTGGCTTCCGGATTCTCGCG
>JAQCER010000427.1 GCA_027618625.1 Verrucomicrobiota bacterium | reverse complement strand
TCCCGCCGCCGAAGCCCGTCGAATGTTCGAAAATTCCCGAAAATCGCGTTTTCTCCCAGGCACTACCTACAGAACAAAACGATTTGAGATTTGGGCTGTGCCACGACGCTGATGGCGCAACTCAAGACACCGAAACTTACGGTGAGGCGGACAAGCAACACCAGCAGAGACAGCTTCGTTTGGAGTGCTCAGGCTTGACTGAGCTTTTTCTGTTCGAGCACTGTGCGTCCGGCAAAAAAGCGCCGTCAAGACCGGCGCACTCCAGATCGAAAGCACGCGAGCATCCTCCGTTCGCAACTGTATGGCACAGGCGATTGATGATCGATGATGTCAAAAGGGGGACTGAACCTGGGCGTGGAAATAAGATAAGAGCGATGGTAGGAAACCCCGTCGAGACTGACCTGGGGTTTTTGGCAACTCACTCGTTTTCTGTAGCGCCGCCTAGAAATGCAGGATTCGCAGACTCACTAAGACTCTCCTCTGGCTCTCGGTTCTCCCGTCACTCGGTCTTTTGGATCGCCGGAGACGAACGGTCCGCCGGCCAGGGGGGCTGGTTTGGTGAAGGCAACTTCTGGCATGTCGCTAGGCTTGCCGGCGAGCGGGAAATCTTTCCGCAGCGCGAAGTAGGGGAAGAAGTCGCAAATTAAGATCCTGCGCAGATCCGGGTGGTTCTTGAAGCGGATCCCCATCATGTCGTAGACCTCGCGCTCGTGCCAGTCGGCTGTGGGCCAGAGGCTGACGACGCTGGGAACTTCGAGATTGTCCTCGGATACCCGTGCCTTGATGCGCAGATGCACGTGGGTCTGAAGCGAATACAGCTCGTAAACCATTTCGAACCTCGGCTCTTCGCCCATGTTGTCGACACTGGAGATATCGACGAGGTAGTCGAAAGCGAGTTCGTTTTTGCAATACGCTAGAATCGCTGGAAGGGCGGAGAGCGCTATCAGGATGGTCTGTTCATCGCGAAATTCGTTTTCGCTGAGGACTTCTGCCGCGAATTTGTCCTTGAGGGCGGCGACGGTGTCAATGGCGGTAGTCATGGCGATGGCGATGGCGATGCGATCGATCAGGTAAGCTCGTCGATGAGCTCTTTCTTTTGTGCAACGGTTGATGCCTCTCTAGACACCTTGTCCTGAAGTTTCATCAGGCCTTCGAGTAGTGCCTCGGGCCGTGGAGGACAACCAGAAACATAAACGTCTACCGGGATCAGTTGGTCGATTCCCTGCAGGACTGCATAGCTGCGGTACATGCCGCCGCTGGAGGCGCAGGCACCCATGGCGATGCACCATTTTGGCTCGGGCATTTGATCCCAAATGCGCTTCACCGACAGTGCCATCTTGTAGGTCACGGTGCCCGCGACGATCATGACGTCCGCCTGTCTGGGGGAAAAGCGCATGACTTCCATGCCGAAGCGCGAGATGTCGAAGCGGGACGCGCCGGTAGCCATCAACTCGATCGCACAGCAGGCAAGGCCCATGGGCATCGGCCAGAGCGAGTTTTTCCGCATCCAGTTGATCGCGGTATCAACTCGAGTGAAGATCATATTTCCTTCGATCTTGGAATCGTAAGCAACAGGTGTTTCGGCAGCGGCGGGTGCGGACATAATCGGATGGCGTTCGGTCGGGCGTTGAGGCAACGGAATCCCGTGCCCTCAGAGGACCTTATCGTTCAGCCTCTCGCTCGCAAGCCCTTTGTGAAAGATTTCACAAAGTTCAACGGGGGCATTAACTCCCTTGAAATTAATGAAAGATCAACACCGAGAAAAACACGACCAGTGAGCCTCGGGCGACCGAGGCGAGCAGAACTAGGCACAGGTGAAAAGCCGGAACCCTTCGATTTCCTGCGGTTGACACATTATTGGAGAAATCGAGGAAAGGCCGCTGGGTGGTAAAGCAGAAGACCGCGGGAAAGCGGTTTCGTCGGACGTTGAGCTGCCTCCAATCAGTGGGCCGTGAGTGGAATGATCTTCGGGCCGGCACTGAGCACCATTCCTGAACCGTCGATTGCGGCGCTCAGTGGTTTCGGCATGGTGATGCTTCTTCTCAGGCGTCGGGGACGTTCAGTTTCACTTGAGCGAGTGAAATCTGCGTTACGTCCGGGCGGGTTTCTCACGATTGGCACCGATCAATGAAAATGATCGATGCGTAGCTGCTCACTGTTTTCTTCATTGACACTCCCTGTAATTACTGTATGGGTGTAACCATACACCGAACAGGTGTATGGAACGATGCGCTTTCACGTAAATCCCAGCTCCGGCTTGCCGGTCTATCGCCAGATCATGGATCAGGTGCGGTATTTCGTGGCATCTGCGGTGCTGAAACCGGGGGATAAGTTGCCATCGATTCGTTCGCTGGCGCGGGGCCTCGCCGTGAACCCGAGCACCATCGTGAAGGCCTACACCGAGCTCGAACACGAGGGCACGGTGGTGAATAAACAGGGCCTCGGGGCATTCGTTGCCGAGGACAGTAAGCGCATGACTACCAGGGAGCAAAAGGAAGCGCTGGCGCAACTAGCGCGTCAGCTGTGGGTCGAGGCGGCCCAGCTCGGTGCTGAGCCGGAACTGGTGCAGGAAATCATCGAACAAGAACGAAGGAGGATCGAAAATGAACAGTGAAACTGAAACAGCAACACAAACACAATCGGTAACGGCAGAAATTTCACCACTGATTGAAGTGCGTGATCTGCACAAAACATATGCGGGAGGCAAAGATGCGCTCAGTGGTGCCAGCCTCACCGTTCAGCCCGGGCAAGTGTATGGCCTTGTCGGTGCCAACGGCGCTGGCAAGACGACGCTGATCAAGATCCTGCTCGGATTGCTGCGAAGCAAAAGGGCACCGCGCATTTGTTCGGCAAGCCTTTTGGGAAATCGTCGCCCGCCGAGCGCGCGCGCGTGGCCTCGGTATCGCAGGAGCACAGTGCCTATCCATCGATGACGCTGGCAGAACTCTGCTACTACCTCAGCGGCTTCTATCCATTGTGGGATCAAACATTCGCCGATCATCTGCGTGGCCGCTTCGAGTTGCCAGCCGATACCACACTTGGCCAGCTGTCAGGAGGCGAGCGTCGCCGGGCATCGATTCTCCTTGCCCTGGCCACCCGTGCCCAAGTCCTCATCATGGACGAGCCCGCAGCAAACCTCGACCCGATGGCGCGACGCACATTGCTCGAAGAACTCGCCGGTGTGCTCGCCGATCGCGAAGGCACCACCGTCCTCTTCAGCACCCACATTCTCAGCGACCTCGAGCGCATCGCCGATACCATCGGCATCCTGAAAAAAGGAGTGATCACCCACGAATCATCGGTCGAAGACCTCACCTCCAACGTGCGCAAAGTGCAGGTAATTTTCACCGAAACCACGATGCCAGACGCCTTTCAACTCCCCGGACAACTGGGCATCCCAACCCGCGAAGGCAACGTCTACACCGCCACCGCCCGCGTCCCCACCGACGATTTCAAAAGCCTCCGCGACCAGCCCGGAGTGCGGATCCAGTTGTTTCCCGTATCGCTCGAAGACGCGCTGATTGAGCTGATGGAGTCGGGGAAAGTGAAAAGGGGGAGTGGTGAATTCTAACACTACACCTACGTGGTGGATGATTCTGTGGCGTGAATGGCTATTGAATCGCAAGATACTCGCAGCTCTTGCGTCTCGAAAGGAATGCTGCAGAGGGCCGACGTCCGTGCCCAGCCTGAACTTTTGCAACTTTGGAAAAACAAGGAACAGAAAACATTTTTCTGGCCAAGAATCTAATAACCGTTCGACTAAGTGATCCATGAGAACTAAGAAACAACTCCTTTGGCAAATCTGGCGCATGATTCTCTGGCGGGAGTGGCGGGTGAATCGGTGTCTTATTTTGAATCTGTTCGGGCTCTGGTTGGTGGTGACGCTGGTGTTGCCGGTATTCGTGCGAACGACTCCGGTGATACTGACGTGTGTGATGTTGGGACAGTTGCTCGCGGTGCGACTGGCGGGAGGGGATAGTGGCTGGGGCAGTGAAGCCTTCAGCCTTTCCCTCCCGCCAAGTCGGGGGGCGTATTTCTGGATTCGCTTTCTGTTCGGCATCGTGGTGGTGGAGATGTTTCTTTTTGTCGGGCACTTTGCCACCTTGCATCGGATCGGGCCGCAGATGTGGGGGCTGGTGGTGGAATCGGGGGTGACGGATGGCGCATTCTTCAATGACGGGTTTGATTCCTGGTTGCGTGCCTATGGGTTGGTGATGGGAAGCTACGCGGTGACGTTTGCGATCACGGCGAATCACGGCGAATCACGGTGGACGGTCGATCTTTATCAGCACTGCCGTCGCCGGGCTGGGCCTCTGGTTGTTCTTGACGCACCTCGCCGGCTATCTGGTCTATGCAATCGCAATCCTACCGCCGGATGTTGTCGGCATTCCCACTCAGTGGGATGAATATGCACTGGGCATGGCGGTGGTGTCGGCAGCACTGGGAGTCGGGGCGATCGCACTCGGAGCGCTGGCATTCAATCGAAAATCCGCAGGCGGGATGCT
>JAQCER010000426.1 GCA_027618625.1 Verrucomicrobiota bacterium | reverse complement strand
AAGTCACGCGGACGTCCGAGGTGATCAGCGAGATCGAACTGTGTGGTGCCACTATTGGAGTCCATGGGGGCGGTGAAGGCAAGCGCACCTGGACGGGCATGAGCTTCCAAGTGGCCGATGTGGTTGCGGCGGCGCGGGAAGTGGTCGCCGGGGGAGGGATTCTCTCTCGCGAGCCTCAGGACGAAGACGGCGAACCTCCACACCTCGCCATGTGTGTGGACACTGAGGGGAACGACTTCATGCTCACGCGCAAGCGTGGCTAAACCAAGCTGCAATCGTCTGTCCGTCCGCTCCTTCACGCGCCCCGCTTCCGGAGGCGCAGCAGCGTGGTCTCGGTGAAGGACTTGGCCTTTTGCTCATCGATTTTCTTTAGAGTGGAAAGCCGTGGGTCGGCCTGCGGCACGTCGAAGCGGTGATCGGGAATCAATTCCTTCATCATTTCTCGGAGGCCAGGGCCATTGCCATTTTCGACCAGGCATTTGATCCTATCAAGATCCAGCGGGGGCATTTCACTCGCATCCACTTTCTTGGCGAAGGTCCAGATCTTCCCGTAAGACGTTCTGACGAGGTTTTCGTCGTCGGTCATGAGTTCCTCGAATTCCTTCTCGCCAGGTCGAAGGCCGACGTATTCGATTTTGATGTCATCGTCTGGCTTGTATCCGGAAAGTTCGATCAATCGTCTCGCGAGATCGACGATCTTCACTGGCTCACCCATTTCCAAAACGAGGACCTGGCGATCCTCGCCGACGGCCCCCGCGATCATAAGCAGATGCACGGCCTCCGGGATGGTCATGAAAAAGCGGCGGGTCTCGGCAGTGGTGACGGTCACTGGGCCGCCAGCAGCGATTTGTTTTTTGAAAATCGGAATCACGCTGCCGCTGCTACCCAGCACATTGCCGAAGCGAACCGCCACGATTCGGGTGCCGCCGCGTTCGCGCTCCAGCAGCAGGCGTTCAGCGATGCGCTTGCTGGCACCCATCACACTGGTGGGGCGGACCGCTTTGTCGGTAGAGACCAGCACCAGGTGCTCAACTCCGTGGTCGATCGCCTTGGACGCCAGTGTCTCAGAGCCCAGAACATTATTCGTCACAGCACTCACGGGATTCTCTTCCATGAGGTGAACGTGCTTGTAGGCAGCGGCGTGATAGATCACATCAACCTGGCCGCCAACACCTGCTTTCGCAAACGCACGATCGATGTCCTCGGCATTTCTTACGTCGCCGGCGATCGGCAGAATGTTCGCGCTTGGAAACGTTGCCCGGAATTCTGAGATCGCCTCGAACAACGCAAACTCACTATGGTCCATAACGATCAATCGTCCTGGGTTGAGCAACAGGATCTGCCGACAAAGCTCGGTGCCAATACTGCCACCTCCACCCGTCACCATCACTGTTCGCCCACCAACGAAATCGCTGAGAACAGTGGGATCAAATTCGAATTCATCGCGCGGCAAAAGGTCTTCGATGCCGACGTCCTTAATGCCGGTGACGCCGACGGAACCGCTTGCGATGTCCTGCACAGATGGAATCTGGCGAAACTTGCAGTTCACCTTTGCCTTCGAACAACGGTCGACGATTTCCCGGAGTCGTTGCGGTCGATTGTAAGGTGGTAGGATCAAGATAAGGCTGACATCATACTGCCAGGCGATTTCGCCCACTTCTTCTACTGGCCCGAGGATGCGAATTCCACGGATGGTTTGGTTGTGGCTGAACTCGGAGATCATCCCGACTACCCGGCCCAGCGTCGAGACGGCGCGACGCAGGCTGCGCATCATCTGATCCAGCTCGCTATGCGAACCAATGATCAGAACGCGCTCTTCTTTGATCTCCGGAAATTCGGACGGATCGACCCATTGCTCCTTCACGAAGCGAGCTCCCATCCGTCCACCGATCTCCCAAGTCAGCAGCAGAAGATAGTTGATGATCAGGGTCGATCGCGGAAACGAGCCAAACGAGAATCCGTTGAAGAGAAAGATCAGCGCCGCAAGCAATGCCGTGCCGACCCCAAGTGCGTATAAATAGCGGATGCAATCGGAGAAACTGAAATAAGTCCAAATACCAGAGTAAAGTTTAAATATCAGAATGACGCCGAGAAAAACCCCGAGTGCCAGTGGCAGCGCCAACGTGAGATTTGCCAGCTCGTCTGGATCGTAATTGAAATCGAACCGGAGCAGGAAAGACAGCACCATCGCCAGAACGATGCCGAAGATATGCCACGCAAAAACGAAGCTCCTCCGCAGAAAGAAGGAGCGACCGCCTAGAATTTGAAGAGCTGCTACCAAATTGGATCGAATGGCTGAATTGATTCCCGCAATGCCACGCAGTATCAGTACCTCGAATGGCGATCGCACGCAAGAATTTAGTTATAGTTAGTTACGATCGCTAAGGGCGTTATAGCTTCAGATCGGCCATTCCAATTTGAATTAACCATTTGATGGTTAAAGACTTGCGGTTTCTTCAAACGCTCAGAAGAAGGTGATCTGCCACGATTTTCCGGATACTGGAAACGACATGGTCGAGCTGAGCTTCCGTCATTCCTGGGAACAATGGCAGAGTGAAAATCTCGTCGTATAGGCGCGCCGCTACGGGGAAATCTTCGGGACGATAGCCGTACTTGTCCCGGTAGTATGGATGCATGTGCAGCGGCATCCAGTGCACACTGGTGGTAATACCGAGGTCCCGCAGAGCCTCGACGAACGCCTTTCGGTCGATCGTCAGGCGATCCAGCTTCAGGCGGATCACGTAGAGGTGCCAGGAATGGAGCCGGTGCTGCATCTGGCGCGGCAATATGAGTTCTTCGATGTCGCCCAGCTTTGCTGAATAAAATTCAGCGATACGGCAGCGCTCGCGGTGTAACTCATCCGCGCGCTTCAGCTGGTGCACACCGATCGCCGCAGCGATGTCCGTGAGATTGTACTTATAGCCCGGTGCGACGATCTCGTAGTAGTAGGAACCCTCCTTGGAGAAGCGCTTCCAGGCATCGCGAGACATACCATGCAGTGACATGATGCGCATGCGTTCCTCTAGTGCGGCGTCTTCCGTGGTGGCCATGCCGCCTTCGCCAGTCGTGATCGTCTTATTCGCGTAGAACGAGAAGGCGGCGACGTCACCGATCGATCCAACGTTTTGCCAATCGCTGTCGTCGCTGTCGCGAAACTTCGCCGGGCAGCAATGTGCGGCGTCCTCGACGATCGTCAGGTCGTGCGCTGCCGCTGCTTGCTTCAGGTGGCGGACGTCGCCGATCTGCCCGCCGTAGTGTACGGGAATGATCGCTCGAACTGGCCCGGTCGACTGCCCCTTTGCGATGACATCCGGCAGCTGCGCAGTGTCCATGTTGAAATCCTCTTCCCGACAATCGACGAAGACGGGATTCGCATCAAGGTAGCGCACCACTTCAGCCGTCGCAGCGAAGGTCATTGTCGGGACTACCACTGCATCGCCACGCCCGATCCCGAGCGCCTCCAGTGCCAGATGGAGCCCGGCCGTGCATGAGTTCAAAGCCACGGCATGTGTGCAGCCGATGTATTCCGCGAACTCCTGCTCGAACTGCTTCACTAGTGGGCCAGAGGTGATCCAGCCAGAACGCAGCACGTTTACGACCGCGTCGATCTCTGCATCCGTGATGGATGCCCGATGAAAGGGGACTTCGATTTCTTGAGGGTTATTTGATGGCATGTCCGTATCCAACGTAGTTCCATCTCTTTGGCACCCAGCGCAACACCGATTCGTCCATCGCCGCGCAAATGGTGCGCAAAAAGTCAGGCTTAGGCACAAATGCCGCGCTGAAGCCGGTGCTCTGGAGATCCACTGACTTGAACCCTCGCAACAGCTCGCGCAGCTCTTCCAGCGTCACGTAAGCCCACGACTTCCCCCACGGCACGAACAGGCGCCGGGCAGCCTCGTGCAACTTTGATGCTCTCAGATTTTCGGCAAAGAGCAGCTGCCCGCCCGGGCGCAACACACGGTGAATTTCCTCCATCGCTTTCACCTGACGCTCGCGGTGGCCACGCGCACCGACCACTCCCAGGATCGATTTGAATACGACGAAATCAAAAGTGTTGGCTTCCCAGGGAATGCTACAGGCATCGACCTCGCCATAGGTAATCAAGTCGGCGACACCGTGGCGCTTGTGCAAAACCTCAGCAGCGGCGGAACTCTCGACGTCCGTGCAGGCCATCTTACAGCCGAACTTGCTGGCAAAGTAACAACTGACACCACCATTTCGAGCGCCCAGTTCAAGGCCGCTCACTGGCGGTAACGATGACGCTGCAATGATAGCGCTCCAGTAGCGGACCGCACGGCTCCAAGTGGCAACGTCCCACTCGACCACATCAGTTAGCTTTTCCACTCCGAATTAAAACAGAGCGTAAATGAACGGCGCAAAGCCTGATCCACCTGCGATCAACAGGCCACCCAGAGCCAAAAGCACAACAATGATTGGGATCATCCAGAACTTTTTGTTCTGCAGGAGAAATTCCCAAAACTCCGCCACAAGTCCCTTTTCCGACTT
>JAQCER010000425.1 GCA_027618625.1 Verrucomicrobiota bacterium | reverse complement strand
CCGAGCCCTCGACCACCTCGCCCGGGAAATGGAAGCTTCCGGCAAAGCCCCCACCTTCGCCCTCCTCAAGCCCTGGCTCACCGGCGCCTCCACTCTCCCCCATTCCGAAGCCGCCACCCAGCTGAACCTCAGCCCCGGCACTCTCAAAGTCACTATCTACCGCCTCCGCCAACGCTTCCGCGAACTCGTCCGCCACGAAATCGCCTCCACCGTCGCCACCCCCGACGAAATCGACACCGAAGTCCGCTACTTAGTCGAAGTCCTGTCCTCCTGACGCCCTCCCGGGAAAGGACAGTAAACCTTGTGATTTTGTTTCATTGCGTGGATCGATGGGAGTACTGGGGGACTGAGATGGTGGGTTGCATCGAGACTCCATTCAACGCGGTCCCGGAGGCAGGTGTTCAACAAGATACCGAGTGATGAGCATCTGAACGTGAAGCTCGGTGCCCTCGCCTTCAGAAAGGCCATGGTCGCGGTTGGGATAGACGAAATAGTCGAAGCGTTTGCCCAGGGCGATGAGGCGGTCCACCAGTCCTTCCGTAATTTCTACGTGAGTGTTCGTCTCGCCGGAGCCGGTGATCATCAGCAGGTCTCCGCGCAGGCCCTCGGCGTAGTTGATCGGCGAACAGGTGCGGTAGCCCTCGGGATTGACCTTGGGCGTGCGCATGAAGATCTCCTGATAATCGGCGTTGTAATACGTCGGAACTCCCGGCCCAGCCCAGCGGGTTGAGGTAGAAGGTTCCCGGTTCATCGGACAATTCGATCCAGCGCGTCGTGCCGCCTTCCATGCCGACAACGCCGATGCGGAGCGTGGTGATCGGCCCGCCGATTCGTTCAAACCGGGTTTCCTGAAAGGTGCGATATGTTGGATCGCCGGGCACGAGTACCTGTCGTTTGGGCACGGCCGAGGAATCGGACTGGACATAGGCGATCCATTTCCCGTCCGGGCTCCAACTGGCACGGCCGTTGTAGATCGCGTCGGGATCACTGTCCCGGGTTAGCTCGGTGGTGCGGCCGCTGGCAATGTCAAACACGAGCAATTCCACTCCGTGCGATCCCAGCAGGCGCTTGCCATCCGGAGAAAACGCGTTGGCATCGAACCACGCGCCGTCACCGGCATTCACCGAACGCAGGTCACCGGACTCCAATTCATGGAGCCAGTGATCGCTGCCACCCATCTCATCCGTGTGCAGCAGCAACCTCTTCCCCGTGGGCGAGCAGACGAAGTCGTGGATCCTGAGCCGTTCGCTGGTGCCGGTGAGCCGTTCGCTGGTGCCTGGCACAAGGAGCTTCTTACCAGCGACCACCGTGCGGTTGCCGCTGGCGGATTCGTAGCGGGCAATCTCCGGCCCGGACGCGCCGTCGGGCGTCTCCAACTTCAGATAGCCTGAACCGTCTGGCAGCCAGGTTGCGTTTTGAAGGAGCGCATGCGAAACTCATCGGACTCGTAAATCGCCTTGAGCCGCGGCTCGACTTGATCCAGCAGGCGTGAGTTTGCTTCCGCCTCGGGGCTGGCTGCCGATGCCGGCAGAGCCAATATTGCCGAAAGCAGGAATGCCAGCGCACCGCCCCGGAAAACAGAAGCAGTGTCAGTAAGATTCATTTCTGCTTATTTACTGAAGTTAGGATGCTTGTCGTCGCCCATGGATTCGAGGTAGGCAAGCAGGTCGAGGATTTCGTCCTCGCTGAAGGTATTGAGCAGGCCCGGCGGCATCATTGACGCTTCTGACAACTCCCGCGACTTCACATCAGCCTTGGAAACGGTGGTGGTGGCGGTGTCGAACGGATTGGTCATCACCACGACGGCGTCTGCGTTTTCCTGACTGATGCGGCCGGCGCTGACGCTGCCGTCTTTCATGGTGAACACGGTCATCCTATACTGCTCAGACAGGACCTTCGATGGCTCGGTGATGGACTCTAGCAGGTCGCGGCGCTTGAAGCGGGTGGCCACGTTGGTGAGGTCGGGCCCGGCGGCTCCGCCCTGGTCCCCGTAGCGGTGGCAGAGGATGCATTGCGCGGAGGCGTAGGCTGCTTTGCCACGGGCGAAGTCACGGCCTTTGCCGGCTTTGTCGAGCGATGGCACCAATTCGGCGGTGGTCCATTCCTTGACGAAGGCGCGGGGTTCCGTGGGCACAGCGAGAGCAGATTTCACTTTGGTGAGGTCGCCCATCGCGGCGAGTTCCGCCGGGCTCATGCTCGCTTTGACTTCCTCCAAAGCATTGCGCACGAAGCCGTCGAAGCTGGCGCCGTTATTGAAATTGACGCCGGCATCGGTGAACCACTGCACAACCTCCAGAGGATGCTGCGTGGAGCGCGCCCCATTCCACCAGGCGAGGTAGTCGCGGCGCAGGTTGTCGGTCCAGCCTGTTTTGATGTTCCGAAGGGCGACCACGTAGGTGAGCTGTTCTTCCTGCGTGGCGGCGGCACGCAAAAGGGCGACCGTTCTGGAAACGGCTGCCGGTGCCTCGAGCGCGAGCAGGATCGGACACAGCTCGCGGTTCACATTCACCGACTTCGCAGGGTACTGCGGGCTCACCTCCGCGATCACCATTTTGGCCGTGTCGCCCGTGGGAGCACCGTGGCGCGCGATGGATACGGCGATCACCCGCAGCTTGTCGAGTACCTGCTCTTCAGTGAGCTTGGCGAAGGGAAAGGCGGTGAGCGATTTCAGAATCGCCGGCTGGACATCGGCGGCTCCCAGACGTGCCAGCGCCAGCAGTGCGGTGAACGCCGCATCGGGTTGCTTTTCATCGAGCGCCTTCTGCTGCCATTCAGCCACTGGATTGCGTTCGATCGCGAGACGCGCGGCGTAGCGGATAAAGTGATCGTTGCTGGAGAGGTGCGGCCACGCGGCTGCGACGGTTGCGGGATCGGGTGCGACGTTCATGGCCTCAAGTTGCTGCCGCAGATTGCGCGCCTCGCTGCCTTCCTTCTCGCCCAGAGCATCCGCGGAAAGTGGCGCAGCGGCCTCATTGCCAGTGTAGGTCACGCGGAAAAGCTGCGCCTGCGTGCCGCGGCCGCCGATGGTGAAATACATCGCGCCATCGGCGCCGATCACGCAATCCGTGAGATTCAGCGGCACCTTCCCGCTGCGGGCTTGCAGCGATTTGGGAGCCACGAAGTTCTCCCATGATCCGGTGTAGCTGGCGCCGTCGGGCGTCAGGTGCACCGCGATCAGACGGCCATAGGTCCAGTCGCAGATGTAAAAGGCTTTCTGGTATTTGACCGGGAATTTTCCGCCGGTGCCAAAGACCACGCCGGTCGGGCATCCGATGCCGATATTCACGGTCGTCGGCAGGCTGTCGGCATAATAGTCCGGCCACTTGATGCTGCCCTCGCGATAGCCGTGGTCGCCGCCCCGCACCATGTGGAAAGCCCGCACCGGCCGATACCACGGCGTGCCCCAGTCCCATTCCATGTCGCTGTCGAAGCCGAAAAGCTGCCCGTCGGCATTAAACGCAATATCGTAGTTGTTGCGCTGTCCCGATGACCACAGCTCCGCATTCTTCCCATCGAGATCCATGCGCACCACGTAACCGCCGGGCGGCTTGGCACCTGCACCGAATCCATTGCCGTCCTCCATGCGCTTGAGCGCCACATCATCGCCGTAGTTACGGTGAGGCGAACTGGCCACGAGGTCGTTCGGCACCGCCGTGAAGTTCCCACACACCGCATAGATCATTTTGTCGGCTCCCAGCACCAAAGCGTGCGCGCCGTGTTCACCCGACCCGCCCTGCCACTCGCGGAGAAACTCGACGTCATCGTAGCTGTCGTCGCCTTTCGTGTCCCGGCAGCGGTAGAGCCCGTAGCCTTTGCTGCCGCTGCCATTGAGGTAGAGGACATCCTCCACAAAGAGCATGCCCATGACCTCGGTGACGGGAATAGTCAGGATTTCCGTCTTAACGCTCTTGCCATCCTTGAGCGTCACCCGCGTGATCGGCTGCTGGCTCTGGCCTCCCAGCAACAAGCGTCCCTTCGGATCATTGGTCATACAAATCCATGAGCCTTGCTTCTCCGCATCCGCCTCAAGCACATGCTCGACCTTGAATCCCGGGGGCGTCTGCAGCACTTCACCCGGTGTTTCCGTTAATGCCGCAGCATTGGCGGGGGAAGATCCATCCGCCGGCCCATAGGTCGCCTTGAGGATGATCAGCTTCTTCCCGGCGGGCGCTGAAATTTGAATTCTGTCACCCTCAGGGGCTTCACTGGTGAGCTTTTCATCGCCGGCCTGGTATTCCACCGTCAGCTTTTTCGGGATGCCGGGGGCCGTGTCGCCGAACGCCCCATTGGTCGCGGCGATGGAAAGGCTTTCGTCCTTCACGGCGGCAGTGACCTTTTCGGTCACGTCCGTGCGGGCCTTCTTGGCGAAAACGAACCCGGCGGGGAGAAGACAGGCCGCGGCAACGGCAAGAAGTGAACGATGGAATGGTAGAGATAGCATAGAAGGAAAGCTTTAACCTGGGTTATTCATGAAGATCGTAGCGAGACGCGGCAAAAGGCTTCATTTGCA
>JAQCER010000424.1 GCA_027618625.1 Verrucomicrobiota bacterium | reverse complement strand
CGCGGTTCCTGAAAACTCCCAGGGCGTTGCCCTGGGCTGCTATGATAGAGCCCGTTGGGCATAGAAAGCCTAAGCTACGGTCTCGCCGATTTGCTACAGTCTCACCGATTTCAAACAAGCATACATCACACTACGGTCGCACCCAAGCGATAGGGGAGCCAAGCTACAATTGCTCAAGCAATTTGCCGTGAATGCCGTCGAAGCCGCCGTTGCTGAAGACGACGATGGTATCGCCCTCTTTTACCAGTGGCTTGAGGCGGTCGATGATGGCGTCGACGCCGTCTTCAAAGTAACATTCGGTGCCGCGGGCATTGACGTCTGCGACGAGTTTCTGTGGGTTGAGTCGGTTTTCGGGGGCGAATTTCGCCGGATCCGGCACGGCGGCGACGATGGAGCCATCGGCTTTGGCGAGGGCATCGACGAGATCCTGCTGGAAGATGGCGCGGCGGGTAGTGTTGGAGCGAGGTTCGAAGACGGCCCAGAGTCTCCCCGCAGGATACCTGCGCTTCAACGCTTCAGCAGCCTGTAGAATGGCGGTGGGGTGGTGGCCGAAGTCGTCGATGATCTTGATGCCACGGACCTCGCCCCGCACTTCCTGACGGCGGGCGATGCCCGTGAAGGATTCGAGGCCGGCGCGAATGGAGGCATCATCAAATCCGGCAAAGCGAGCAGCGGCGATGGCCATCGCAGCATTGCGCACGTTGAACTCACCATCCATGGGCACCAGGAAATCGGTGCCGCCCAGCTTGAAGTGCGAACCTTCCGCAGTGTAGCGGATGTCAGTGATGCGCAGGTCACAGGATGCTCCGAGGCCGACGGTGACGACCGGCGACTGTGAATTGGCGACGACTTTGAGGCAGTTGGCGTCGTCACCATTGGCGAAGATGCAGCCGTTGTCCGGAACGATCCGCAGCAGGCGGGAAAAGGTGAGCAGGATCTGATCGAGGTTGTCGTAAATGTCGGCGTGATCAAACTCGATGTTGTTGATGATCGCGACCTCCGGGAGGTAATGGAGGAACTTGGAACGCTTGTCGAAGAACGCGGTGTCGTATTCGTCGCCTTCAAGGACGACGAAGTCCGAGTCGGTGAAATTTGCTCCGCCATCGAAATTTTTTGGGATGCCACCGATGAGATATCCCGGGTCGGCACCGGCATTTTTCAGGATCCAGGTCAGCAGGGTCGTGGTGGTCGTTTTGCCATGGGTGCCGGTGACTACCAGATTGCGTTTTCCGCGGAGGAAGTACTGCTTGAGAATTTCCGGCATGGAAACATAGAGCGCTTTCGAGCGGAGTGCCTGTTCTGCTTCCGGGTTGCCCCGGCTGATGGCGTTTCCTACCACGATCACGTCGGTGTCGGCGGGGATATTTGCAGCGTTGTAGCCGCTGGAAATCTTGATACCCGCGCTCGCAAGGTAAGTCGACATCGGCGGGTAGACATTGGCATCGGAGCCGGTGATTTCATAGCCGCGGCGTTTCATGGCTCCAGCGACAGCGCCCATGGCTGTGCCGCAAATGCCGATGAAGTGGAACCGGCGGGGGCCGGAAGGAAGGTCGGAGGCGCTCATCGTGTTGTTGGTTACGAGGTTGCGCCAGCATTCACCCGCAGTGCTGGCGCTGTCAACCCAAGGTTCACCTGCTGTTTCAAACGTGCCCGCTAGAGCTAGAGGCCATCCATTTGGCTCAGGCAGTGGCGGAGCACCCGGACGTACTGGATGGGTGCATGATCGAGGAGCGCCGGGACTGGCTGGGACAAGTTCGGTGTGGATTTGATAGCTTCCAGTGACTGCTGCAGCATCTGTTCGGGAGTTGGCAGCGAGACGTCGTCGCTTTCCTCGAACGTGCCATCGCCGGTGATCCGCACCGGTCGCCCTGGATGGACGAAGGCATGTCGGTTCAGTCGTTTCCAATGCTGGGGAAGCTGCGTCACAAAGTCGTGGCCATGGACGATGCGATGAATCTGGCCGCGGGCCTCCAGCGCATCGCGAAAATCGCCATTGCCAGGTCTCGGGGAACCGAAGGTGTAAACGTTAGGGCAAGGAAGATCGAGATCGCTGGCGGCCAACTGGGCAAGTGCGGCGCCCAGGCTGTGACCGGTGATGATCAATCGCGCGGCAGGGCGGTCGGTCAGCTCCTCTAGCAGCGACTTTTTCAACTTGCTGTACGCCTGCTGGAAGCCCATGTGCACCTTTCCGCCACCGGGCCAGTCGACTAGAAGTGCGCCGACATTGAACACCCAATGCCGCGGATCGCAGCTGCCGCGGAAGCAGAGAACGGTTGGTGTATCTGGAGTTTCATTGTCGATCTCAAAGCGTGACCAGTGCAGCTCCCACTTGCTGAAGGTCGCCGTCTCCAACATGCCGACATCGCGAGCGAGCTGGCGGCGTTGATCCAGATCGCGGACATATACGATGTGGCTCAGCTGTGCCAGTTGCAGCGCGGTGTGGAGGCAAAACTGTTCGCCCACGAGTTCAATGTCTGAGCCGATCGGGGACAACTCCACGGCCTTTTCCGGTCGCAGCAGGCAATCCCAGTCATGAAGAGTATCAGGCATTGGATGAATGTCAGGCCGCTACTCCTCCGGCATCACCACTCGCCAGTCGATTATTCCTCATTTCCCCAACATTGGCCACTTCGATGCTTTGGCAACTCGAAAAGCCTAAAAAACCCTAAAAATTCTCAAAAACGGCGATTCCTCTCTCGCCATCTTCACTTCACCAAAAAGCCACCCAGGTGGCCTCAGTTGGATCTGCCGTTCGCGAAGCACTGCCGGGAGGATCCGCCGACAGCTGAATCTTACGCGAGCATGGACTGCGAGCGAATGATTGCACGCGATTTTGTTCCAGGCGTCGCTCGCGCGCAATTCAGCTCAAGGATCTCAACACGGCCCTCTCAGTCGCTGTCGGTGCGAATGTGCAATTGCCGGTCACGGAGATCGCGCGGAGCCTGTTCCTGCAATTGTGCGACCCACCAGAAGGTGCTGAGCTTGATCACTCAGCGGTGGTGACGGTTCTTGCGCGAATCAATGACGCTGGACAGTGACGGGTGATGATTCTAAGTTTGGCACATGTTTGACGCGCAGCCACGCCCCGTATTGCATGTTCGTGCATCCCTGACCAGAAGGGCTTTCCTCAGCAACACCGCTGGGGGGCTGGGAGCGATGGCATTGCACGGCCTGCTCACGGACAATGGCCGCGCCGCGCTGGGAACTTTCTTTCCCCATCTGCGGCCGACTGCAAAGCGTGTGATCTACTTGTTTCAGTCGGGCGGGCCTTCTCACATCGACTTGTTCAACTACAAGCCAGCGATGAAGAAGCTGCACGACACGGAGTTGCCCGACAGTGTCCGGCAAGGCCAGCGTTTGACAGGAATGACTGCGGGGCAGGAGACATTCACGGTTTGTGCCCCGACCAAAGAGTTCAAGCAACGCGGCAAGAGTGGCCTGTGGATCAGTGAATACCTGCCGCACACGGCCGGCATCGCGGATGAAATCAGTGTGATTCAATCAATGTATACCGAGGCGATCAATCACGATCCCGCCATCACTTTGATCAACACTGCCAGCCAGATTCCTGGCCGACCGAGCATGGGTGCCTGGGTGAGCTACGGATTAGGCTCGCTCAATGAAGACCTGCCTTCGTACGTCGTGTTGATTTCCCAGGGAACGGGAAAGAATCCAGGCCAGCCGATCTTTTCCAGGCTGTGGGGCAGTGGCTTCCTGCCGTCGAGTCATCAGGGCGTCAAGTTGCGCAGCGGTGAAAATCCGGTCTTGTATCTCAAGGATCCGCCTGGCGTTGATCGTTCAGCGCGCAGGGCGATGCTGGACGATCTCGCGGAGATGAATCAGTTGCACTTCGCCAAGACGAACGATCCCGAGATCCAGACGCGCATCGATCAATACGAGATGGCGTTCCGCATGCAGACATCGGCACCGGATCTGGTCGACTTGTCGGACGAGCCTGAGTCAACATTTGAGCTGTATGGGCCAGACTCACGTAAGCCCGGGACGTATGCCTACAATTGCCTGCTGGCGCGTCGGCTTGCTGAGCGCGATGTGCGCTTCATCCAGTTGTTTCACCGCGGCTGGGATCAGCACAGTTCTCTGGTGCCCCATCTCACCAACCAGTGCATGGATACCGATCAACCCTCAGCCGCGCTCGTTACTGATCTGAAGCAGCGGGGATTGCTTGAGGACACGCTGGTGATCTGGGGCGGCGAATTTGGCAGGACGGCTTACAGCCAGGGCGAGATGGGCTCGGGCCGAGATCACCACGGGCGCTGCTTCAGCATGTGGCTCGCAGGCGGTGGCGTCAAAGGAGGAACCGTCCATGGCGACACCGACGACTGGTGCTACAACATCACTCGCGATCCCGTGCACATTCGCGATCTCAATGCCACCATCATGCATTGCCTCGGCATCGATCACGAGAAGTTTACTTACAAGTTCCAGGGCCTGCACCATCGACCCACGGGAGTCGAGGAAAGCCATGTCGTGAACGGCATTCTTGCGTAGGCCCA
>JAQCER010000423.1 GCA_027618625.1 Verrucomicrobiota bacterium | reverse complement strand
TTTTACACCGACACGGAAGGACAATACCCACCGTTACCGTGGCCGAGTTTTGCACCGTGAATTACAGCTGAACACGCCCCAGAAGTCGCGGATCACGCCTTCCTTCTTCAGTGCGTTGTAAGGCCGATTCACCCGCGCGATGGCTTGCAGCAGCGTGTGATTCTTCAGTCCCTTATCGAGATACATCGTCTGCACGATGGGCGCGTCGAAGCCGGTGAGCAGCATGTCGCAGACGATGATGATCTCCGCACGACGCCACTTTTGTTCTTCTCGGCCCTGATCCTCCGGCTTGTCAGACGGCAGTTTCTTGAACTCCCGGATCATTTTCGCCCGCACCTCTTTACCGGTGCTCAGGTCTTTGACCATCTGCGGAATCTTTTTGTCTCCCTGATTCACGTCGGAGAAGATGGCGACGCTCGTTTCCGGCCCCAGAAGCGTGTCTAGCGCCGTCTTGTAGAGCGCGACTGTCTCCTTGTTGTGGCAGACGAGCATCGCCTTGAAGCGGTTCGGGCGGACGTACTTCACGAAATGGTCGGCCACCTCGGCCGCGATGTCGGTGATGCGTTGCGGCAGCTTCACCATCACATCGATGAACGCGTTCTCCTTCTTGAGCTGTTCGCGCTCGCCTTCAGGCAGATGGGCGAAGGCCGCGTCAAACTTGGCATCCAGCTCCTTGCCCCAGAGTTTCCAATCACGCGGGCTCGGCTCCCACATCAGGCGCAGGGTGGCACCGTCGCGGATCGAGTCGGCGATGGAGTAGCGCGGCTCCAGATAGCGCTCGAATCGCGTCACACCCGTGTCGTCGGTCGAGAGTTCGCGGCCAAAAGCGCGGGGCGTATTGTGGTCGTCCAGCTCGATGGGCGTGCCGGTGAATCCGAAGAGCGAGGCTTCCTTGAGCACGAAGCGCATGGCGGTGCCGAGATCGCCTTCCTGCGTGCGGTGGGCTTCGTCCACGAGCACAATCACATTGCGCCGGTCCACTTGGAAGTCGCCGGGCTGGAACTTCTGCATGATCGTCACGATTATGCCCCGGTAGCCGTCCTTGAGCTTCGCCAGCAAATCCTCGCGGCTGGTGGTGACGTAGCAGTTCTCCGTGTTCGTGCGGAAGAACTGGCCGCTGATCTGGTCCTCAAGCTGGTCGCGATCCACGATGATGAGGATCGTCGGCTGGCTCAGGTTGGGGTGAAACCACATCTTCCGCGCGGCGAAAATCATGGTCAGGCTCTTGCCAGAGCCCTGCGTGTGCCAGACAAGGCCGCGCCGCCAGCCACGAGGCTTGTCCACTTCCAGCGCACGCTTCACCAGTTCATTCGCGCCGCCAAACTGCTGCCAGCGGGCCACTTTCTTGATGCGCTGCCCCTGCTCCTGGTCGAAGACGACGAAGTTCCGCAGCAGGTCGAGCAGGTTGGCGCGGTCGCACAGGCCGTAGATGCCTGCCATCAGCTCGTTGTCGGCTTCGATGTGGCTGTGCGGGTTCGGGCAGCGCCACGTTTGCCAGTGGTGGAACTTCACACCCGGCACGCCGTAGCGCAGGGTGATCTCATTCACGGCCACGCAAAAAATGTTGGAGTGATAAAGCTGCCCCGCCTCGCGCAGGTAGCGCCCGCACTGCCGTGCGCCTTCCGTCCAGTTGTTGTGCCAGTCGCGGGCCGTGGTCTTGGCCTCGATGTTCACCAGCGGGATGCCGTTCACGAAGAGCAGCACATCCGTGCGGATGCGATGGTCGCCGCCATCCACCCAGAACTGATTCGTGGCGAGGAAATCGTTGTTCCCGAGGATGTCGTAATCCATCAGCCGAATCGGCTGCGCGTTCTCCTCGGCGCTGAATTTGTAGGTCTCCTCGTTGCGCATCCAATTGATCCATTCCGCGTTGTCGCGGATACCGCGCAGCCGCGTCACGATGGCCTCGGCCCGCGCGTCGTCGGTGATGACGCCGGGATTCAGCTCCTTGAGCTTCTGCCGCAGGATGGGCAGCAGCAGCACCTCCACCTCGTCGTTGCGGTAGCGTTCGTTCACCGTCGCCTGTTTCTCAAAGCGCCAGCCCAGCTCCGGCGTCTCCAACCATGCGATGATCGGATGCTCGACGGTGTTCTCTTCGTTCCAGTATTTGGTTTTGGCTGGCATGATGTCAGGTTTTCAGGTGAATCTTGCCGGTGAGCAGGTTTTGCAGGAGAGACTGCTTCACGCGGCGGCCGGCGGTGAGTTGCCTTTGAAGATCAAGGACAAGATCGTCTGCCGCGTTTATCGCCTCAATGATCTCATCCTGCTCTTCGGGCGTTGGCAGTGGAATAAGGAACTTGCTCAGCGACCGAGCGCCCAGATTAAAATTGCCGGCTGACGTATTGGCGAGACAAGTGGACTGCCGCCGTCCGGTCTGACTCAGTAGAACATAGTTAAGAAAAGCACCCCTCAAGCGGGTTTCGTCCAACCGGATTCGGATGAGGTAAGAGGCGAAGATGGTGACGCGATCAAGAACGCCTTCTGGGATAACCGTCGAACGCCCGATGTAGCTCGGGTTCCCATTTGTTCGAACCACCAACACGTCGTGAGGTTTGAGCGCCAACGAGTCGCGCTCTCGGTCTGGCACTTCGGCGAAGGGCAATTCTCCAAGCGCAAACCGGGAATTAAGGACCTGAGGAATAGCGATGACCGAGCTACCAGCTTGTTGGTCGTTCGACGACTGATTTGTGCCGTAGTCAATTAGCGGCTTTAGTGTGCGTAGCTCGACCTGGTTCCACGCTGTATTCGTCGCGAATTCATAGCCATAGCGCTTTGTGTGTTTGGTTTTGGTATTCGCGCCCAGCCCTATTGTCGTCCCCTGTTCGACAATCGCCTTCTTCACCCGCTCCGCCGCGCGAAGCTGCTCTTCGAGGGCGCGGATGTGGTCGTCTGCCGCCTTCAGCGTTTCGGCGATGCGGGTTTGTTCGGCGGCATCCTTTGGGAAGCGAACCGGAAGCTTCCGGTAAGCACTCCACGAGATGTTCGCCAAACCGGTAGTCATCTGCGACGTTTCGCTGACAAACTCGTGGACTCGGTGGGCGTGGAGCCAACAGGCAATGAATTCGTCGGAAACCTTGTCTTCATCCGGCTTCGGGCGGAGTGCAAAAAGGAACGACGCGAAAATCATCTCGCGGTCCACTTCCATCAAAACAGAGTCTCCAATCCGCTTGGGATTCCCATTCGAACCAACCATCAACGTCCAACCTTTCGTAACTGCTGATGCGGAGCGTTGATTGGCTGAAACTCCTTGGATGTGGAGCAGGTCCGTGAGGTCAAGTGACGCCTGAATGTTCGGGATGCGGATCACTGGAATCGTATCCGCATCGGGACGATCCCGTTCCTGCTCTTTGCTCCAGGTGCATCCCCGCTTTGTTGTTACGAGACGCCCGAGTGGTTCCTCCAGCCATCCCGAGGGCAAAGGGTTGCTGTAAATCGCGTGCATGACCCTCAGATTTCCTTTCCAAGAAGTTGGGCTAGTTTGCCGCGAGCTATTTCGGCTGCCGTTTTGGCGGTGCCGAAATCTCCAAGAGCTTCATCCAGCGGTATCTCCTCCTCCTTCTCGAAGGTGTCCACGTAGCGTGGGAGATTGAGGTTGAACTCGTTTTCTTCGATCTCGCCTTGCTCGGCGACGACGAAGTAGCGCCGGGCCTCGTCGGGATCGGAGCAGATGCGTCGCAGGTCGGCGATGGCCTCCTGCACCTGCGTCGTCTCACGGTCGGCGCGGCGGTTGATCTCGGCGATCCGTTCGTCGCGCTCCTTCTCCAACTTCTCCAGCGCCTTGATCTGGGCCTTGGCGATCTTCAGCCGGGATTTGGCTTCGTCTTTCACTTCCTTGGTCAGCGTCTTGAGCGCGGGCTTGTCGAGTTTTGGATTTGCGAGCTTGCCCCAGACCGGATGAGCGGCATCGGGTTTCGCCTTCCAGGCTTTGAAGCCATCCGCCGAGAGGCTTTCTGCCTCCTCGCGCAACACCGGCAGCGCGGCGATCACCTCGTCGTAGGCATCGCTGATTTCCTTCAGCGCGTGTTCGCGGTCGTTGGCGATTTCATCGAGGATGGCCTGACCTTCGGTGGGCAGGATTTGCAGCGCCTTGCCCGTATTGCCAAACGCCCGCCACGGCAGGAGAACGCGCAGGCAGTCGGCGCGGCGCAGGAAGCTCTGCGGATTGTCGTGCTTGTAGTCGCGACTGGCCCAGATCATAAGCACCCGGCCCTTGCGCTCCTTCGGTTTGCGCTTGTTCAGGATCGCGAGGCAGGCGGGGACGTTGTTGCCGTAGAAAATACCGGACGGCAGCACGATGACGGCTTCGATGAGGTCGTCCCGCAGGAAGCCAGAACGGATGAGGTATTCGTCATCGGCTTTCTTGTTCCGCCCATCCTCGGCCTCGGTGAGCTGCGGCTGGCCACGAAACAGAATGCCCTGCGACATGACGACGATGCCTTTGCCGTCGGGCTTGAGCGACTTCACGATGTGCTGCATCCAGGCGTAGTCGCCATTGTCCCCCGGCGGCCACCCGTA
>JAQCER010000422.1 GCA_027618625.1 Verrucomicrobiota bacterium | reverse complement strand
CGTCGGCGGTCAAATCCGGGATCTTCCCGAGGGCTTCATGGCAGCCCTGAAGAAATTCTGCGACGACTTCGAAGTGGCTCTCGCTGAATCGGACGCCCTGCTGACCAAGAACAAGATCTTCATGGACCGCACGAAAGATATCGGGATCATTTCAAAGGAAGATGCGATCGCGTACGGCCTGAGCGGTCCCAACCTTCGCGGTTCCGGCATCGATCATGACCTGCGGAAAGCGCACCCCTACCTGGACTACGACAATTACGACTTTGACGTCGCTATCGGTTCGGTGGGCGACTGCTACGACCGCTACCTCGTTCGCATGGAAGAGATGCGCCAGAGCGTGCGCATACTCAGGCAGATCATGGCCAACATTCCAGACGGCCCGATCAATGTGATCGATCCAAAGAGCACGCTGCCCGCCAAGGAGCGCGTGCTCATGAGCATGGAGGAACTGATCCACCACTTCATCATCTCAACTCAGGGCATCGATGCACCTGCGGGCGAAGTTTACTTTGCTGCCGAAAACCCAAAGGGAGAACTCGGCTTTTATATCAACAGTAAAGGCGGCGGTGTTCCCCACCGTCTGAAAATCCGCAGCCCCTCATTCATTAATCTCAGTATCCTCGGCAAACTGCTGCCCAACCACCTGATGAGCGATGTCGTTGCGATCTTGGGCAGCCTGGACTTCGTGATGGGCGAAAGTGATCGCTAACCTGGTCAACTTCAGCAATTCCTCATTCAGCTCTGAACGCCACAGCAGAAGCAGCCGCTCACCCATTCAGCCATGACCATCTCACCCGAACTCGACAAGAAAGCCGACGAGGCGATCTCGCACTCCCCGGCCGAGCACAAGCGTGCGGCCTCGCTGCCACTACTCCACCTGCTCCAGCATGAGTTTGGATACGTGTCAGAGGACAGTGTGAAATGGGTTGCCGACAAGTTGGGGCTTGAGCCCATCAATATCCTGGAACTCGTCACCTTCTACCCGGGATTCCGCCAGTCTGCCCCCGGCAAGTTCCACATTCGTGTGTGTCGCACGCTTTCCTGTGCGATGGCCGGCAGCTACGAGCTCATGGAGTCCCTGTGCAAGGCCACCAACATTGATCGCTCAAACACCACTCACCACAACCCGATCGCCGTGAGCCCAGACGGCAAGTTCAGCATCGAGTTTGCCGAGTGCCTGGCGAGCTGCGGCACTGGCCCCGTATGCATGGTCAACGATGACTTCCACGAATCCATCAAGCCCGCCGAAGCAGCTAAACTTGTCGAGGATTACCGAGCCAATGCCTGATCGATCAATCGATAACCCACTTTCTTCATTATAGCCCATGGCCGACATCCAATACCTCGAGGGAAAACAACCCCACGCTAAAGAGCACCGACTGATCTTCCGTAACGTCGATCGGGTGGGATGGAATCCCAGCATCGATAAATACCTGGAGGAAGGCGGCTACAACCAGCTGATAAAGGCGGTCAAAATGGAGCGAGCCGCCATCACCAACGAGGTGAAAGCCTCGGGGCTGCGTGGACGTGGCGGTGCAGGATTCCCCACCGGAGTCAAGTGGACATTCATCCCGCCGACCAATACCAAACCGGTCTACCTGATCTGCAACGCTGACGAATCGGAGCCAGGAACTTTTAAAGACCGCTACATCCTGCACCAGGATCCCCACCAGTTGATCGAAGGCATGGCCATTTCGAGTTATGCAGTCGGAGCAAAGCTGGCATACATTTACGTCCGCGAGGAATTCCCTGAAGCTGCCAAGATTCTTGAGCGAGCGATCGACGAAGCGCACGAAAAGGGCTTCCTCGGCCAGGGCATCTGCGGCACTGACTTCGAGCTGGAAATCTACGTCCACCGTGGTGCTGGCGCATACATTTGCGGCGAAGAAACAGGCCTCATCGAGTCGCTTGAAGGCAAGCGCCCCTACCCTCGCATCAAGCCGCCCTACTTCCCGGCAGCACTCGGACTGTGGATGAGTCCAACCATCGTCAATAATGTGGAGTCGCTCTGCCACGTGAAGCACATCATGGAAATGGGCGGAGAGGCATACGCCAAACTCGGCACTCCGCGCAACACGGGAACGCGCATTCTTTGCGTCAGTGGAGACGTGCAGAAGCCGGGATACTTTGAAGTCCAAGTCGGCAAAGTGACGCTGGGCGAATTGATCAACGACATGTGCGGCGGGCTCAAGCCAGGGCGCAAGCTCAAGGCCGTCATTCCCGGCGGCAGCTCGGCAAAAGTCCTGCGCGCCGACGAGACATTTAAAGTGAAGCAGGGCGATGAAATGGTCGAACTGAAAATCGAAGACATTCCGATGGACTTCGACACCCTGGCAGCCTGTGGTTCCATGGCCGGATCCGGCGGCGTCATCATTATGGACGACAGCCGCTCGATGGCATGGGTATTGAACAACATCAACAGCTTCTATGCTCACGAGAGCTGCGGCCAGTGCACACCTTGTCGAGAGGGCTCGCTGTGGATGAAGAAGATCACAGACCGCATCGTCCGTGGAGAAGGCACTCCCGATGACGTCGATACGCTCGAGTCCGTGGCTTACAACATCGATGGCCGCACCATTTGTGCATTCGGTGAAGCCTGCGCATGGCCGACCGAAAGCTTCATCGCGAAATTCCGTGAAGAACTCGTCGGCACGACCAAGGCAGAGAATCGCGGGAAACTGGCGAACCCCGAGTCGAAACTCGCAGCCGCTGGACTCGACTGATGGGCAAGTACGCAGACGAACGGGTTCTCGTAGTCCCAAGGGCGCTGTTCGATGAGCTTGGCAGCTTCCAGGGATTCTCGGCGGAAGTGGAACGCTACCTTCCGGCATTCCTCAATCCCGCGAATAACTCGTTCATCCTCCGGGATGATGCAGAGGATGATCCCAGCCAGAAGCAGATCATCCCCTACGCGATATTTCATCACAACGGGCGCTTCCTTCACTACGTCCGCGGCAGCAAGTCTGGCGAGCAGCGCCTGTCGGCAAAAGGTTCACTCGGCATCGGTGGTCACATCAACTCAGAAGATGCCGAGCAGGCGTCGATCGAAAAGGACACCTATCTCACCGGCGTCGAGCGCGAAATCAGCGAAGAACTCATCCTCAGTGGCAGCCATCGACAACGCCTGGTCGGCCTGATCAATGACGACAGCAACGACGTTGGTAAAGTTCACCTCGGTGTCATTCACGTTTTCGACCTGGAATCAGACGACGTCCAACCGAACGAAAGCCCCATCACCGAGCTCGAATTTTTCGACCGCGAACAACTCGCTGCACGACGTGAACTTCTTGAATCGTGGTCGCAAATCTGTTTTGATCACCTGGACGCGATACTCGGCAAGTAAAGGTGATTGCTTTACCTGGCTCGCTATCTCAGAGTCAGGGAAATGAGAACGCAGGAAATCTCGTATCCGCGGTTAGCGTTCATTGGGTGCATTACCGTCGCTTACAATCAGCCACTGCTCGCTCTTTATGCCTTGATCACCAGGGGAGATGGATACTTTCCTGCATGGTATAATATTCTGTATTTACTGGCATGTATCGGAGTAGTTGTTACCAGGAGTCGGCTGCAACAAGCGTGTCGCCTCCAAAGATACGCGCTTTGGCTCCTTGCTGGCACTCTGATTCCAATCTATATCCGCACGTGGATACCCATCTACTGACCTAAAGATCGCTCATGAATCGCCGCCGTTTTCTTGCCGCTTCAGCACTCGTAGTTGCATCGGCACCCTACCTACGTGCAAAGCCTGAAACACCAGAACGACACATCGCAACAAACGTCTACCCGTGGATGACGTTCTACAAGCGCCAACAGCGCGACTGGTCGGTCGACGTTGACGCCGGTCTCGCCGAAATCGTACAGTCGGGCGTTCATGGTTTCGAGCCGATCGCCGACTCAGCCAAGCAGGTGCGCGAGCTTGGCCCGCTGCTCGTCAAACATCAATTGGAGATGCGATCACTCTACGTGAACAGCAGGTTGCACGAATCAGCCGATGCCGCGGCCAGTATCGATACGGTGATCGAAACCGCCATGGCGGCAAAGGAGCTGGGCACGAAGATCATTGTTACCAATCCAAGCCCGATTCGCTGGGGCGGTCCGGAGGACAAGAGCGATACACAGCTCCGCGAGCAAGCCAGGAATCTCAATGCACTCGGTGAGCGACTGCGCGCCGCGGGAATGACTCTGGCCTACCACAATCATGACGCGGAACTCCGTGCAGGTGGCCGCGAATTTCATCATATGCTCACCGCCACCGATCCTGAAAACGTCAAACTGTGCCTGGATTCGCACTGGATCTTCCGCGGCTGCGGCAATTCGCAGGTCGCACTGTTCGATGCCCTTGCGCACTATCACGAACGCATCGTCGAACTCCACCTGCGGCAATCGTCAGGCGGATTCTGGAACGAGGCCTTCACCATGGACGGCGATATCGATTACACGAAAATTTTCGAACTCCTGGATCAGTGGAAACTGAAACCACTCATGGTACTTGAGCAGGCGGTGGAAGCACAATCGCCC
>JAQCER010000421.1 GCA_027618625.1 Verrucomicrobiota bacterium | reverse complement strand
TGTCCAGCAGATCACGTCCAGAGTGAACAGTCAGACTTCCAGAAAATTTTTCAAGAGCTTCTTCCCCTCTCCGGTCAAGATCGATTCCGGGTGGAACTGGACTCCAAAAATCGGCAATTCCCGGTGCCGCAGCCCCATGATCTCTTTTTCCGCCGTTTCGGCAGTGATTTCGAGGCAATCAGGGACGGTATCGCGCTTGACGATCAGCGAGTGGTAACGTGTCGCTTGGAACGGATTCTCCAGTCCTGCGAAGACGCCACGCCCGTTGTGCTCCACCGGCGAGGTCTTGCCATGCATAAGCCGCTCCGCACGGACCACCGATGCACCGAAAACGTGCCCGATGCACTGGTGGCCAAGGCAGACGCCCAGCAATGGCAGCCTCGGGCCGAACTCGCGGATGACGTCATTACTGATCCCCGCTTCATGAGGGGTACACGGTCCCGGCGAGATGCAGATGCGCTCAGGCTCAAGCTTGGCGATTCCCTCCAGCGCAATCTCATCATTGCGAAAAATGCGCATCTCCGCGCCCAGTTCCCCAAAGTATTGTACGAGGTTGTATGTGAACGAATCGTAATTGTCGATAACGAGGAGCATCGGCCGTTGAAGTAAAGAGTTGAGGAAAATGGGCAACACGCGACTGCCCACTGCTTCCAATGGCCCCGAATCCGGCCTTCGTCAAGAGGGCCAGCCGCACGGCCGAAAACGGCAGAGGAAAGGCGAAATGGGGCGAATTCTCCAAGAGAGAACGCCAAAATGAACCAAACCCCACCACGAACGTATCAAAGCTATCATTTCCCCGGAATTTGAGGGCAGATTCATGTCTCCCATTTCCGCCGCCTAGAATTTCAACCTTTTTCTGGAACTTTCCGCAAACCTCTCTACAATTTTGATCATTCTCGCAGGTTTTCAAGCTGAGAACCCAAACAATAGTCAATCCATTAAGTATTCTAAACAATATGAACAAATTATTTACCGCAGCCCTGGCGCTTTTGACGCTGGGTATGATCCAGTTGGGCATCGCCGAAGATGCAAAAACGACCACCTACGAGGTCACGATGACCGGTGTGACATGAGCAGGCTGTAAAAAAGACGTCCGTGCGGCGTTCAAAAAGCTTGATGGCATCGTAGTTGCCGACCTTGAGAAAGACATTCAGATCACTAAAGGCGACAAGCCGAACACACAAAAAGTGATCTTCAAGTCCACATCGGCCAAGATCACAAAAGAGGCCGCGATCACATCGCTCGGCGAAAAGAAAGACACCTATGTGGTGCAAGAGATAAAAATCCCCGCCGCCAAGAAGAAGTAACTACCGATAGATACCTGCGAGAATTGCTTGCCCCCGCCGCATTCACTTGCAGCGGGGGCTTTTTTCTGGCGAAAATTCGTTTGGTTACGCCAATTGCGGGGCGAGCCATTGCACGACAGCAGTCGCCATGCGCTCTTTTCCGGAGCCATTGAAAACATGGTCCACACCATCGAGCTCAACGAGTTTCTTGGGCTCGTTCGCGTTGGCAAAAATCGCGCGCGCTTCAATGATGGGCACGAGGTCGTCCTCGCTTCCATGGACGAGAAGGTAGGGCACGTGAATGTCTGCGGCCTTGCTGGCGACGGAACCGATCGAGGTCAGATCGTTCATAAACGTGCTCGACAGCGGGCAATCTTCATCATCCCACATAAATCCGGAATCGGGCGTTTGATCACCAAATTCTTCCTGGGCAAAACGCTTGGTTTCAACCATTCCTGCAAGTGAAACAAAGTGCAGAATGCGGGCATCCATCGCGGTGCGAAGAACGCCTACCGCACCGCCCATACTGTGCCCGGCGTAGCTTGCGGTAAACCCGGCATTGGCAACCGCCTCGAGGACGCTGCCTAGGTCGCTCACCTCCTTGGTGACACAGCTGTCGCGAAAATCTCCTTCACTGTCGCCATTCCCGGAAAATGAGAAGCGCAGGGCATGGATCCCTGCAGCGGCCAGGCCATTCGCCAGCGCTTCGGCCCACGGTCGGTCGAGATTTGCAGTGACACCGTGACCGATGACGACCACGTGCTTGCGGTTGGCATTGGACGTTGCTTCGTGAAAGCGATAATCGAGTTTTTCGCCCTGAGTATTTCTAATTTCTCCAAACATGCGTTTCGGATAGCAGACGAATGGGAGTCTGCAAAGCCCGAACGTTGCAATCTGGCAATCGCTGGGGCACGGTGGCACGCTCATGGCAGCCACCCTGGAAAAGTTCACCGCCCCCGGCCGAATGCCGCAGACGAGATCCTCAACGCGTTTCTCGACTACGTCACGCAGACCGGACTGGAACTGTACCACCATCAGGAGGAGGCCATCCTGGAAATTTTTGCCGGAAGAAACGTCATTCTCAACACTCCCACCGGCTCGGGAAAATCGCTGGTCGCGCTGGCGATGCAATTCAAGAGCCTGTGCATGAACCGCAGATCGTTCTACACGGTCCCGATCAAGGCGCTGGCGAACGAAAAATTTCTGTCGCTGTGCCGCACGCTGGGGGCGGATAACGTGGGGATGATGACTGGCGACGCCACCGTCAATCACGATGCCCCGGTCATCTGCTGCACGGCTGAGATCCTGGCCAACCTCGCCCTCCGCGAAGGACACCGCGCTGAGGCGGACGACGTGATCATGGATGAGTTCCACTACTACTCGGACAACAGCCGTGGCGTCGCCTGGCAAATGCCGTTGCTGACATTGCCACAATCCCGCTTCTTGCTCATGTCGGCGACACTTGGTGACACTGCGCTTTTTGCAAAAACGTTGAATGAACTGACCGGTGCTGACACAGTGCTGATACAGTCTGATCAACGTCCGGTTCCGCTTGAGTTCCATTACAGCGAAATTCCGCTGGCAGAACAGATCGTCGATCTCGTGGAAAAGAACCGCGCCCCGATCTACCTCGTCCACTTTTCCCAGCGCGCCTGCTCAACGAGCGCGCAAAACCTGTTGTCCTCGAATTTCTGCTCGAAAGAGGAAAAGAGCGCCATCAGCGACGCTCTGAAGGCTGCCAATTTCAAGAGTCCGTATGGCAAGGAAATCAGCAAATTGTTGCGCCACGGCATCGGCATCCACCACGCCGGGCTGCTGCCGAAGTACCGCGTATTGATTGAAAAGCTGACCCAGCAAGGCCTGCTCAAAGTGATCTGCGGAACCGACACACTGGGAGTCGGCATCAATGTTCCCATTCGCACGGTGGTCTTCACCCAGCTGTGCAAGTTCGACGGCACGGGCACTCGGATCCTTTCAGTTCGCGACTTCAAGCAGATCTGCGGACGAGCGGGGCGACGCGGATTCGACGATGTCGGATACGTCGTCTGCCAGGCACCCGAACATGTTGTCGAAAACCTCCGCCTGGAAGCAAAAGCCGCTGGCCAGGCTGGAAAAAAGGGAAAATTTGTTAAAAAGAAGCCTCCCGACAAAGGCTTCATCGCCTGGGATGAAGCCACGTTTCGCAAGCTGATCGAATCGCCTCCCGAACGATTGACGTCCAGCTTTCGCGTCCAGCACAGCACGCTGCTCAATGTCCTCAGTCGGAGCGGCGAGGACGGTTGTGCGGCATTGAAAAAGATCATCGCTGACTCTCACGAAACCGAGCAGGCAAAACTCGCCCATCGCAAACATGCGTTCCAGCTCTTCCGTAGCCTGGTGGAAGCCGACGTGCTCGACATCATTCCCCCGTCACAAAGAACGGGACCGGAAAAAGTCGAGCTGAACATTGATTTTCAGGACGACTTCTCGCTGAATCACGCGCTTGGACTCTGGCTGTTGGACACGATTCCCCTGCTCGATCGCGCTGCGCCCGATTACTCATTTAATGTTCTTTCATTGATTGAGGCGATGCTGGAGAATCCGGTCATCATCCTGATGCGGCAGGTCGACGTGCTGAAGACGCAGATGATGGCGGACATGAAGCGGGAAGGAATCGAATTCGATGAGCGTCTCGCCCGACTGGAAGAAGTCGAGTGGCCGAAACCCGGCAAAGACTTCATCTACTCGACCTTCAATGACTTCGTAGCGAAGCATCGATGGATCGGCGACGAGGGCATCCGTCCGAAATCGATCGCTCGGGAAATGTTCGAAAATTACCAGACATTTGACGAATACGTCCGCGCCTACGGCCTTGAGCGGAGTGAAGGCGTGCTGCTCCGACACCTTACGGAAGTTTACAAAGTCCTCGCCCAAACCATCCCCACCGCTGAGAAAACGGAAGAAGTCGATGAGGCCGAATTCTTTCTGGAACACATCGTGCGAAGCGTGGACTCCAGCCTGCTCGATGAATGGCAGATCCTCCAGAATCCTGAACTTGCCATGAAAGCAGCAGAACCAAAAGATCCTGCGCTGGACTCGTTGTCCATTCCCATCACTCGCAACCGCAAGAACTTCACACGGCTGGTGCGCAATGCGATCTTTAACCTGTTGAAAACACTGTCTGCGAGGGACTGGTCGGAGGCCCTGCTCTTGATCGGTGCGGTGGATGGCGACGACCAGCCATGGAGCAAAGAACGGCTCG
>JAQCER010000420.1 GCA_027618625.1 Verrucomicrobiota bacterium | reverse complement strand
GCGGCCATGCCCGACTGAACAAAATCGAAACCAACTACGATACCGGCGATGACCAATGTGAACCAGACGCCTGAACTCCATCCAGGATAGAACAGGCGCCCGGCAAACCTCCCAATGAATCCTCTCCGGATAAACGGCAACAGAACAGAACGATTAGCATTGTTCGGTTCCGCCAGAGCATCGACGACAGAAATCAGCGCAAGTGCCAGCGGCAGAAAGTGCCACGAAGGAACGGCAAACGCCGCAACCGTGGCGACAACGGTGACAACGATCAGACTGACCAGCCTCTTGCGAACGGCGTGATTTTCCGCAGCCGAAGCAATGCACGATGCCCCGAACTCGAGCAGAAACCAGCAGGCGTAACCACTCGCAAAGGTTGCCATTGCCAAACCTCCTGTAGACAGCCACTCCAAAGGAAGCGCGCGTGGATCCAGTAGCTGACCTGTAAGCTGCAGCGCCAGCGCTCCCGCTACCATTGCCAGCGCAGAGCGAATAAGGAACGACGGAAAAACAGAAAACGCAATGGTCAGTGCAGAGAGCACCGCAGACAGCAGGAACAAATAATAGAACACGGTCAACTCCGCCCTCACATCGATTCCGCCGAGGAAGTAGCGAATGATAATGTAAGGCAAAATCGTCACGCATAGAAGCAACGTCTGCACCACCAGGGCACTCCATTTTCCAAACGCGATCCGCAGCGAAGACAACCGCGTGACCATCAGGAGATCGAGCGTGTGGTCCTCAATCTCATCTGCCAACGCAGCGAATCCCCGCAGCGGCATCACGCCAACCAGGAGCACTGCTGACACGAACCAGAACGAATAACTGCTGCTACTGGAGTTACCATCGAGCGAAAAGAACATCACCATCGAGAGCAGCCCCTGCAGGACGATGAACGCCACAACAAACACCTTCGTGCGCAGCCCCTGCCGCAGTTCCTTGACCAGCATCGGACTGAGCCAGTCAGAGAAATCCGTCAGGCGTGCCGCTGGATTCGTAAGGGTGTGATCGCTCGATTCGTTGGCAGCGCTGCTCATTTCGTCGAAGCGTTAGTAATCCTGAGGAAACTTGGGTGGTGGTGGTGGCTTGAACTCAGGCATCGCATCCGGCTCCGGAATGTCCGACAAATCATTCTTTTCCTTTTTCGTGCTCTTGAGCGGTGGTGGTGGTGGCGACTTTAGATATGGCTTCACCAAAGAGGCCGCGGCAGCGGCAGAGGCAGAGGCAAACGGCGGAACTGGGGATTCCCCGGCCTCTCGTTCAGCCCGCAGATCGGACAGAATATCGATGAAGGCATCTTCCAGATTGCGCTCCTCCTGATGAAAATCTGACACCGCAATGCCATCCTGCACCAGGCGTTTCACCACCTCCGCGATGCGCCCTTGATCCTGTGAATCAATACGCAGCAGCGCTCCAGACTTTTGTTCCTCGATCATATCGACATGCGGGGACATCGTGATCCAATTATAAAGAGGTGCCGTATCTCCATCGATCCGGACGCTGACAATGGTTGTATCATCTCGCCCCTTCTTCAGACTCTCCGAGGTTCCATGGTGCACGACCCGTCCATTGTCGATGAACAGCAGGGTGTCGCACATTTCCCCCAACTCTGACAGAATGTGCGAGCTGATCAGGATCGTTTTCCCTTCCTCAGCAAGAATCCGGATCAAGTGCTTCAGCTCAACCCTCGCCTTCGGATCGAGACCTGCTGCCGGCTCATCAAGGATCAGGACCTCAGGATCATGGATCAGCGCCCTCCCCAGACAAAGCCGCTGCCCCATGCCTTTTGACAGCTTGTCGGTCAATCGATCCGCCAGTCCTGTTAGATCCGTGAAGCTCATCACTTCCGCGATTCTGGAGACGCGTTCCTCTCCCCGATAGCCGAGCGCCCGCGCGTAAAAGTCGAGATACTCGACCACCGTCATGTGAGTGTAAGTGCCAAAGCTGTCCGGCATCCATCCGAGCATCCGACGCACCTTTGCGGGATGGTTCACGACATCGATGCCGAGCACATGTGCCGATCCCCAAGTCGGATATTCGAGCGTGGCGAGAATGCGCATCGTCGTCGTTTTGCCGGCACCATTGGCACCAACGAAACCGACTACCTGCCCCCTCGGCACCGAAAACGATACCCCCTCCACCGCACGCAAATCCCCGAACCTCCGATGCAGGTTCCGCACTTCGATGCCAGGAATGTCATCAGGAATCGCCATTCGCTTGTCTGTAATTCGTCAGTTGCCGCTTCAAATCAAATCGTGCCGATCCTGACATGAAGCTAAAGAATATCAATGGCAAACGAATGCAATGCAGGCATTTGAGGCACTTGCCCAAACGAGGCGCCCTCCTGCCCAGCGCCCGGGAAATTGCTGGCGCTGCAGCCGTATTAAATCTTGGATCTGGTCGATCTGAAGCTTGATCGGCGCGGACTTTCTGCCATGGAATGGATCTATGGCAATGCTGCGAACGATCACATCCCACCTGGATAAGCTCCTCAAGATAGAGGCGATTCCTGATTACCCCCAAGCCCTCAACGGACTGCAACTTGAGAACAGCGGTGAAGTCACACGCGTCGCTGCCGCGGTGGATGCCTGCCTGCCGGTGATCGAGCGCGCGGTGGCTGACAAAGTTGACCTGCTGCTGGTGCACCACGGGCTGTTCTGGCTAGGCGCACAACGGATCCAAGGCAGCCTCTACCGGAAATTGAAGCTGGCGATGGATGGCGGCCTGGCGATTTACAGCGCGCACATCCCTCTGGACGTCCATCCGAAGGTCGGCAACAACGCACTGCTGGCAAAGGCCATCGGGCTGACAGAGCCGGAGCCGTTCTTCTCGTGGAAGGGGATCCAGCTCGGCCTGCGCGGTCACATGAGCATTTCACGCGATCGCCTCGTCGCGCGGGTGACGAAAGCTGTCGGTGCAAGTAATCCCGTGCACGTCTGCACCGGCGGTGGGGACAAGGCTGGAATGGTCGGGATCATCACTGGTGGCGCGGGATCCGAGATCGCTGCCATCGCCGACACGGGAGTCGATACCTTCATCACGGGGGAGGGCCCACATTGGAGCTACACAGCAGCCGAGGAGTTGGGAGTGAACCTGATCTACGGCGGCCACTATGCGACGGAAACGTTTGGCGTTCGTGTGCTCTCGAGCCTGCTTGCGAAAAAGTATGAGTTGCCACATCAATTCATCGATCATCCCACAGGTCTATGAGGCACCCACCGGAGGACCCATTGCTCCGCGAGCGTGAGCTGGCGTGGATCGGTGACGCCGTGCTCGGGCTTTTTGCCCGGCAGTGGATTCTGACAGCCTACGGCCGCATGGATTCGGAAATCTTCGCCAGCTTGACGTCTAATCAGTTTTTGTCCTGCTTCGGCAATCCCACAACTGTCGAAGCGAACATTGGAACCATTTATCAGGCATCCGGCCTCAAGGCTGCATTTGCCCACATGGAAAGCGAGCTGATTCCTCTGTTCCAGAAGCAGCAGAAAAATCGCAAACGCCGGTAATACCGAGTGCCGTTATCGTGCCCGCCGATAAGAGATAAGGAAATTGTTGAACGGTGTCCTTCCCCAGAGCGGAGTCACCGTTCCCTCCAAGCCCTCGCTTGCCAGGGTATCGCAGATGGAATCACGGGTAGGGTAGCAGGTGGGTGCGGCTTTCATCCAACAGGTGGCCCGGGCGAGCAAATCTCCGGCGTGGGTGATGCGGAAGCGCCAGCTGTCATCGAGCAATCCACTGCGAATGACCAATTGCCCGCCGGGTGCGACTGACCGGGCTGCATTTCGCAGCAGTTGTTCCTGCTCCGGGGCCTGGAAGAACTGGAGGATATCGAGAATAGTGACACTGCCCTGGAACTGGGGGATTCCCCCCCGCGCATCACCATGCCGGAACTCGGTCTCCGGGTAGTGGGCGTCAGCTATTTTCTGTGCGGCGATCACTTTCTTCTGATCGTAGTCGATGCCGAGTATCGCGGGCTGGAAGCCGCAATGCCGGAGGAAAAACGCGAGCAATCCCAGCCCGCAGCCTAGATCGAGCAGCGGCAGATCGTTCCCTTCAAGCTCGGCCCACACTGCGGGGTAGAGTGGATCCGTGCGCAGCTTCGACTTCACATAGCCCCGGTACCATGGCGACTGGTAACGTTCTGAAAGGAGGCGCAATTCCTGATGGGTCACGGATCTGAGGGTAATGGTTTTTCGATCCGCGTGAAGTCGCCAGCGTCTGGATCACTGAAGCCGGGAAGCTTAAACTCCGCTCCCTTGTCCTGGCCGCTGCCGTCTTGGAATGCTGCAAGTCCGCGAAATTCCTCGCCCCGCCATGCATAAATCGCTGACGTCGGGCCGGGCGAATACCAGGTGTTGCTGCGCAGCACATTTTTGTCTGATGCGGGCTCGGCATACGCGAGTTGCTTCGATTCATTTCCCACGAAAACATTGCTCTCAAAAGTGTTGCCGATCGCATGCTGGATCCAGAGTTCCGCAGTCGCTTTCTGGTGTCCGGTATTGCGGAAGCATATGTTTCCATAAAATGTGCA
>JAQCER010000419.1 GCA_027618625.1 Verrucomicrobiota bacterium | reverse complement strand
TTTTTTACGAGACTGGGCGAATCATTGGCATCAAACCCGCCGGCGGCATCCGCTCGGCAAAAGAGACCCTGCACTATCTGGTGATGGTAAAGGAAACGCTGGGCGATCGCTGGCTGACTCCCGAACTCTTTCGCTTTGGCGCAAGTAGCCTGGTGACCGACCTGACGATGCAAATTGCCAAAATGGTCGACGGAAATTACCAGAGTGGAGACTATTTCGCAGTCGCGTAGGCTACCGCAAATACAATTGACTCAATCGCAACCCCTGCCTTAGTGTACTCCCCATGAATATCCCTCGCGCACGCGGCAAACGGCTGCACATCTACCTCAGCGAAGAGATTTACGAGAAAGCGATGAACCGTTATAGCAATCTCGACGCCAAAATTGAGCAGCTACTGCGCAATGAGATCGCCCGTGAGGAAGGCACCGATGCGGCGTTTGGATTCGGCAGTCCCGCATTTTCAAAACCGATCAGCCAGATCGTTCTTGAGGAGAACGAACGGCCGTCATCCATCCCGGCCCCGCGCGAGACCGGCATTGATGGGGCATTTTTTGAAATGAATCCAGAAGTCGAATCGTCCGTGCCACAGCCACAGGATGATTCCTCCCGCCTGGGCAAGCGCGACCGCCTTCCCGTGTTCCGCCGGAAGCGACGCGGCTCTACCTGATCCACTCCGGGCCTGAACCTCGGATTGACAAATTGGTTGCCCTGCTGGCCGCAGGAATTACCTTCGACCACTTATATGCTCGACATACGGATCATCAGGGAAAACCCGGAAACAGTACGCGAACGCGTGAAAGCACGCGGGGGCGACGCATGGAAGCTTATCGACGAACTTCTTGAGTGCGACGAAGTCCGCCGCAAAGGCGAGACGGAAAAGCAGCAACTGCAGAACGAACGCAAGACGGAGAGTAAAAAAATTGGTGCCCTCAAAAAGGCCGGCGAAGACACCGCCGCTGTGGAAGCGGCTATGCGCAAAATTGGCGATCAGATCAAAGCGATCGGTGATAAGGTGGACGCAGTCGATGCCCGCCAGCGCGAGCTTCTCCTGAGCATTCCGAACATGCCACATCCGAACTGCCCGGTGGGTTCCGATGAGACAGCAAATCCAGAGGTCCGCACCTGGGGAGAAAAGCCGCACCTCGAAGCGCCGCGCGATCACGTCGATCTGGGTACTTCGCTCGGAATCCTCGACTTCGAGAGTGCTGTGAAAATTTCCGGCAGCGGCTTCATCGTTTTTCGTGGCGCCGGGGCGAAGCTTGAGCGCGCCCTGATCAATTTTCTGCTCGACCTGCATACCACCGAGCACGGCTACACTGAGGTCGGCGTGCCGTTCGTAGTCAATCGCGATTGCATGACTGGCACCGGACAGCTTCCGAAGTTCGAGGATGACATGTACGGCACTGAGAACAACGAACTGTTTCTAGCCCCAACGGCTGAGGTTCCAGTTACCAATCTCATGCGCGATGAGATCGTCGCCGCCGATGACCTGCCCGTGCACATGGTGGCGTACACCCCCTGTTTTCGTCGCGAGGCTGGATCAGCCGGTCGCGAAAGCAAGGGCCTGATCCGCATGCACCAGTTCGACAAGGTAGAGCTGGTCAAAATCGTGCATCCTGACAATTCTTACGACGCTCTGGAAAAGCTCACCGCGGACGCTGAGAAAGTTTTGCAATTGTTAGGGCTACACTATCGGGTCATCGAACTCTGTACCGGCGATGTCGGAAATAGTGCGGCAAAAACGTATGACATCGAAGTCTGGGCTCCTGGTCACGGCGCTTACCTTGAAGTGTCCAGTTGCTCGAACTTCGAAGACTACCAGGCTCGACGCATGGGGCTGCGCTTCAAAGACAAGGAGACCAAGAAGAACGTCTTCTGCCACACGCTCAACGGCTCTGGCACCGCACTGCCCAGGCTCTACGTTGCCCTGCTGGAAACTTATCAACAGCCCGACGGATCGATCAACATTCCCGAAGCGCTCCAGCCTTACTTCGGAGCAGATTCGATTCCGGCAAAATCTTAGTCCTCGTTTCACCCTACGAACCGTTCATTTGATGGTGCCCTGGAGTGGGAAGCAAACTTCCCACCCATTCCGCAACGTCTTTCGTTTTTTGGCCTTGCCCACAGCGTTCGAGTAGTCTCTGTGTGCTTGCCATAGTGAACAAAGCTTTGCCAGATCCGCTGCCGACGGTCGGGTGCTGCCATCGAGCTGAATTGAAGGGCGAGTATTAGAACGCTCCCATCAACCGAACTATTGATATGACTGATACGAACGAAGCATTCTGGATGCTGGATCCATGCATCACCTACCTGAACCATGGTTCGTTCGGGAGTTGTCCGCGCCCGGTGCTCGACTTTCAATGGGCGCTGCGCGAGCGATTGGAAAGGAATGCCATGCAGTTTCTAGTGCGCGAACTGGAGGGCATGCTGGACTCGGCGAGGGCCTCCCTGGCCGATTTCTTAGGAGCCGATCCAGAGAATCTGGTCTTCGTTCCCAACGCCACGACCGGCGTGAATGCGGTGCTGCGGTCACTGGCGTGGGCACCGGGCGACGAATTACTCACCACCAATCACGTTTACAATGCGTGTGGCAACGCGCTGGACTTCGCCGCTGCGCGGAATGGTGCACGTGTCGTGGTAGTGGACGTTCCATTCCCATTGGATGACGGGCAGCAGATTGTGGATGCCGTCCGAGCTGGGATCAGTGCACGCACACGGCTGGCATTGCTTGATCACGTTACCAGCGAGACAGGAATCGTTCTGCCCATTGAGCAGCTTGTTCCCTTGCTACAGGAGCGTGGGATTGAAGTTTTGATCGATGGCGCACATGCTCCTGGAATGGTGGAGGTTAATCTGGAATCGCTGGGCGCTGACTACTACACCGGCAATTGTCATAAATGGATCTGCGCGCCAAAAGGGGCCGGATTCCTCCATGTGACGCCGGAGAAACAGGCCGTGATCCGTCCTCTGGCGATCAGTCATGGGGCCAATTCGAACCGCAAAGATCGCTCACGATTTCAGATCGAGTTCGCATGGACTGGCACGGCAGACCCGACCGCTTACCTGAGCGTCGTGGAAGCGCTTCGAGTGATGGCCACTCGCCATCCAGATGGTTGGCCCGGATTGATGAGGGCAAATCATGAGCGAGTCGTCAACGGGAGGCGCGTGCTCTGCAGTGCGCTCGGCGTGGAAATCCCATGCCCAGAGACAATGTTAGGATCGCTGGCATCCATCCCACTCCCGGACGCAACTACAGCTGAGCCGAGCCTGTCGCCACTGGCGCTGGATCCTCTTCAGGATCACCTGTTTCATACGCACGAAATCGAAGTCCCCGTATTCCCGTGGCCACAGGCTCCCAAGCGGCTCCTGCGGGTATCCTCACAAGACTACAACGTCCCGGACGATTATCGAAAACTGGCCGATGCCGTGCGAGGCATGGCCTTGCCAAAGTAGGGCGACCTACTCGAACATTTTCAAGTATTCAGCGTACCCCAGCCCTGCCAGTTTCTCCTTTGGAACGAATCGCAATGCGGCCGAATTCATGCAGTAGCGCTTTCCAGTGGGTGCCGGGCCATCATCAAACACGTGCCCGAGGTGTGAGTCGGCAGTCTTGGATCGAATCTCCGTGCGCGTGGCGAACAGCTGGGTATCGGTTTTTTCTACGATTTCTTCTTCGTTCATAGGTCGGGTAAAGCTCGGCCAGCCAGTGCCGGATTCGTACTTGTCCTTCGATGAGAACAACGGGGTACCCGAAACGATATCGACGTAGATCCCATCAACCTTATTGTCCCAGTATTCGTTGCTGAACGGGCGCTCGGTGCCTTCGTGCTGCGTGACCTGATACTGGAGTTCGGTGAGCTGCTGCCGGAGTTCTGCGTCACTCGGTTTTACAAAGGCGGCAGCATCTGTGCGCTTGATGTTTTCCTGATCGGCGCTGCGTTCTGTTGAAACTGGTGGGCGGATGATCTTCGCGCATGCAAACGCGGCGAGCAGCGCAAACACCGCGCATAGAATGATGAGTGGAGTCCTTTTCATGGAATCAGTTTGTTGTGAGAGAGCGGGTGTCCGATCCTTATTCCATCACAGAATTCCCATCCTCCCCTATGCGCGCAAGATCCGTGTCATTGCAACCTCCAGTTGTGCGCGATACCCACCACTGAAAAGATTCAAATGATTCAGGATGTGGTAGACAGTGGAAGGTGTGTTCACTGGTGGCGTCGCACCGATTGCATTGTCGCGCGTCCCAGCCGAACGATCCGTCTGATGCAAAATGCCTTGTGAAGATCAACAAGCTGGCGGCGACCCAGATTGCATTGATACATCCGCCAGAAATCGGCTGCGGTGGGAAAGCCGGTGGCGATCTTTTCCTTCAGTAGCAGTACTGACAGCCTGACAGCCTCGACAATGGGCTGCCACATGGCTGGCCACTCAGCGAACTCCTAGCCCTCTTCGTCCAGCTGCTTCTTCAGGTTCTTCCGGGAGTTTAGTGGGTATGTCTTGAAATTTCGGTTCGGAGTATCGCAATGTGAGGG
>JAQCER010000418.1 GCA_027618625.1 Verrucomicrobiota bacterium | reverse complement strand
ACCAGCGCCCCGCTGACTGTCGCCATGATGATGGCGCTGGCTGGCTGTGGCGGTGACTCGAACAACGAAACCTCGGCCAGACCACCATCAACGGGTCCTAACGAGTTGTTGAAGGTCAGCGCCAAGGTTGTAGCACGGACAGAGCGGCCTTCGACCTATGGCGAGGATACCTTGGATGCCGGGACATCGGGAATCGAAATTGAGCCCACCGCTGAGGTCACGGCGGCGGATCGCGAGGCGGCGAAACTGATGCCGGATGTCGACGGCTGGGATTCGGAACGGCTGAGCGCACTGGCAGCCGAGCGCCTCAAAGCGTTGTCCAAGCCGCTGGCGGATATCGACTTCAGCACGTTGGCAGCAGATGGATTCACATCTTCAGGGCTGGTGCCCTCAAATGTGGAGGTGAGCACGCTCGCGGGTGAGATCCAGATGATCGAAGGTGTCGCCTTTGAAGCGCAGGGAAAATCGCTGGCCGATGAACTCAATCAACTGCGCGACCGTGTCGGTGGTGAAACTGTGGACGGGTTGACGATCCATTTTAAGATGGTCGGAGTCGACCTCACGGATGCGGACGGCAGCACTTTTGCCACTACGGTGCTGGTGGATGTCGGGGCTACCGCTGCAGATGGCGCGGTCTCACAGATCGATGCGTCCTGGCTGTGCACCTGGATCAACAACACTCAGGACGGCACCGTTCTGCTTCAGGGCATCGAAGTGGAACGCTATCGGGAACTGCATGCGCCCGCTCGAATGTTCGCCGATGCGACCCGCAGCGCCTTCGTCAATGCGCCAGGGTTCGCTGAGCAAATGATGCACAGCTGCAGCTATTGGGCGGAGCGCCTGACGCGAGTCGATGACATGGCCATCACTGGGCATCATGGCATCGCTGTGGGCGATGTGAATGGCGACGGGCTCGAGGACGTCTACGTGTGCGATGGCGGCGGGCTGCCGAACCGACTGTATATGCAGGCGGCCGACGGAACGCTGACAGATCAATCCGCTGGCGCCCAGGTGGATTTCCTGGAGGACTCTCGCAGCGCATTGATAGTGGATCTCGACAATGACGGCGACCAGGATCTGGTGGTCGGCACCGTGGCGCTGGTGCTCTTCGCCGAGAACGATGGCACGGGAAAATTCTCGCTGAAGGGCGGCCATCCGGGATCGCCAGGCCCTTACTCGATGGCCGCAGCGGACTACGACAACGATGGCGATCTGGACATCTATGTCACTGCCTATGGCCGGGGCCGCGACGCCGTTTCCGGCGCGCAGGGATTCGAAGCGACTTCTCCCATTCCTTACAATGATGCCAATAACGGTGGCCGCAACATTCTCCTGGCGAACCACGGTGGATTCAGCTTCGCCGACGTGACCGCGTCGGTCGGGCTGGACGAAAACAATTCTCGCTGGTCGTTCGCCGCAGCTTGGGAAGACTACGACCAGGATGGCGATGCCGACCTCTACGTGGTCAACGATTTTGGTCGCAATTGCCTTTACCGGAACGATGGGGGAAAATTTCACGACATCGCTGCCACAGCGGGCGTCGAGGACATGGCAGGTGGCATGTCCGCAGCCTGGGGCGATGCCAATGGCGACGGCAGGATGGACATCTACGTGGGCAATATGTATTCGGCAGCAGGGAACCGCGTCACCTATCAGAGGAAATTCGATGCCTCGCGGCAGGGTGCGGATACCCAGGCGATGCAACGCATGGCGCGTGGCAACAGTCTGTTCGAGCAGGCAGAGGAGGGCAGCTTCTTCGAAGACACCAGCGAAATGGCGGAAGTAACGATGGGACGGTGGGCGTGGAGTTCCGGCTTTGCTGATCTGAACAATGACGGCTGGGAGGATCTGGTCGTGGCGAATGGCTACCTGTCGAATCCAAAGACCGATGACTTGTGAAGTTTTTACTGGCGACAGGTCGTGTCGCCCTCTCCTGTAAGCGGTGATGATCGCAGTGGTATGGAACAGTACAGTGCCGCCTGGCAGGCAATTATGGAACTGGTGCGCAAGGGCTCGTCCTGGAGCGGCTACGAGCGCAATTGCTGCTTCCTCAACACCGGAGGTCCGTTCGCCGATGCCTCTCACTTGAGCGGCTTGGATTTTCCTGACGATGGCAGGGGCGTCGCGGTTACGGACTGGGATCAGGATGGCGACCTCGACATCTGGTTCAGCAATCGCACAGCGCCGAGGCTGCGGCTCATGCTCAATCAGGCATCGCACGATAACTCAGGGCGATCAGTCGCGTTCCGCCTGGTTGGGAAATCGTGCAACCGCGATGCGATAGGGGCAGTGCTAGAATTGGAAATGGAAGATCAGGAACACCGCTTTGTGCGCTCAGCGAGGGCCGGAGAGATGTTCCTTTCCCAGTCCAGCAAGTGGGTTCACTTCGGTCTTCCGGATCAGGCATTGATTAAAAAAGTGACCGTCCTCTGGCCCGGAGGCGAGCGCAGCAGCTACAGCGGAATCGAGCTCGGCCGACGATATCAGCTACAGCAGGGAGCAGCGAAGGCCACCGTCGTGCCTGCCAGACGAGCCGATGCGCTTGCGCTCAAAGCAGCACCACTGGCCACACGGGTGACATCGACCGCTGCGGCAGCCATCGTTCTCCCTGCCCCGGTTCCGATTCCCATTGACACTTACATTGATCCTACCGGCAGTGAAATCACTCTCGCTCCCAACAGCAAAGCGCGACTGTTGACCCTGTGGTCGGCCGGTTGTCCCCACTGCAAGCAGGAACTTGGACAGTTGGCCAAGTTTGCAAAATCAACGTCCGGCCGTCTCGAAATGCTCGCTCTGTGTGTCGATGAGAACACCAGCGAAGCCCGCGAGGCGGCAAAGGCCCTCATTTCGCAAACCGGCTTCCCCGGCAGTTGGGGAATGATCGGTGCCGACGCTCTCGAGCAGGTGCAGGTAGTTCAGGGCGCGCTGTTCGACAAGACGCCAGACTTCGCCGTGCCATTATCCCTGCTCATGCGTCCGGGCAACGAAGTCGTAGCCCTCTATCGCGGAGTCATTCCCGAGGCAGTGTTGAGCCACGACCTTACACACGTCGTCCCAGCCTCCGATGCCACCTTGCGCAATCTGGCCCCACCATTTCCCGGTCGCTGGTTCACCCAACCCGCAGCGCCTGCCTTTGTCCCCAACATGATCGCCCGGCGCATCCAGGCGCGCTACCCGGAACAGGCGGTGTTTTGGTTGCACGCCGCCGCCGACCGATCCACCGGCACTCAGCGCCAGGAAATGGTAGCCGAGCTGGCACGCAAACACTACAGCCTGGCCCGAAAATTTGTCGACAAACGCATGGCTCCCGAGGCCGTCCACCACTTCACCCAATCCCTCGAAGCCGCGCCCAACTCTGCCGAGACCCACAACGACTTTGGCACCCTGCTCGCACAACTCGGCCGAATGAAAGACGCCGAACATCACTTCGCCGAAGCCGTCCGCCTCAAGCCCGACTATCCCCTGGCGCAAAAGAACCTCGCCAAAGCCAGGGAATTGCTGGGGCAGTAGCCAGTAGCGGCATTGCTAGCGGCCAGGAATATGGTTCCGCAAATACGTTCATTAGCCTGGCGTTCGGTTCCTGGCAGCACGTTCATACTTCTGCTTCAGGAAATTAAATTGGAAAAGCGTTACCTACGTTTGTAGGCGTCATGACTTGGAGCAAGATGCGTATCTTTGAGTGATCCTCAGAATCTACAAGGCCAGCGGAGAGCTTGAGACAACCATCGACAAATACGCTTCGGAGGTCTACCAATGGAAGGCGTCCTGGGTAGATCAAGATGAAATTTCGAGAGCTCTGACTGAAATTATTTGAGGGACGGCAACGGCACCTGGGTTGAATCCATCACACCCAGCGCATTACGTCTAAGCAAGAAAATCGCATGGCAGTCGACTTGTTCTACGCGGATATCACTTTACGCAGTTGATCGAGGTAGCCCGGCACTGCTTTGAAGGCGTCTTCTTTGGCTTCATATTCGAGAACGACGAAGCCCTGGTAGTTGGCGTTGCGGAGGATGGTAGCGAGTCTTGGGAGATCGGCGGCGATGGGTTCGGTGGCACCGCGTGGGTTCATTTCGACTTTTACCTGAACGTTGACTGCCCAGGGGGCCACTTTGGCGAGGTCGGCGTAGGGGTCGTCGGTGTGGAAGTTGCCGGTGTCCAGGTTGACTCCAAGCCAAGGGCTTTTCACGCCGTTGATGATCTCGAGCATGGCGGGGACTTCTGCGACGATGCCGCCGTGGTTTTCCAGGCCGAGAAAGATGCCCTTGCTGCCGGCGTAGTCACAACATTCTTCGAGACTGGCGATGCAGTTTTTGACTGCGAGGCTGGCATCGATGTCTTTCGGCGCACCGGCAAAGACGCGAATGTGAGGGGCACCGAGAACGGCTGCGTGATCGATCCAGTGTTTGACGTCGGCGATCTGCTGGTCGAGGTCGGCACCTTGGGGCATGGCAAAGTTGTTGCCGACTGCGGTGCCACTGACGACAATGCCACGCAGGAATGCATGCCGCTTCAGGCTGAGGTAGTAGGCGTCG
>JAQCER010000417.1 GCA_027618625.1 Verrucomicrobiota bacterium | reverse complement strand
ACGGGCACAGTTAACACCTTGGCCAGCGGCTGATTGATAACGGAAGATCTGCCGAAGAACCGATTTCCAGCTCATGAGCGACAACGACAACCCCGACAACCCCAACGACCCTCCAAAAACCAACAGGTTCGCGAAGCAGCAACTTCCGCGGTTGGAAGTTGGAGTCGGCCCCAGTCGCAAGGCAGCGAAAGACCAGATCATTGAGCGCTTCGAGCAGAAATACATCATTCACCCGCGGCTGGTGCCACAAATTCGGAAATACCTTCAGCCATTCTGCATTCCCGATCCAAACGGCAAAGGCGACATTCCTGAATACATCGTAACCACTTTACAACTCGATACGCCGCAGATGGATCTTGCTCTAGCCAAAGAGCGCAAGATGTTCGCGCGTTTTAAGCTCCGAATCCGCACCTACGGCACCGATGCCAATCCAAATTTGCCCGTATTTGTCGAACTCAAGCGCAAAGTGGGCGGAGTGATCATCAAGAGCCGATCGAAGATGAAACGCGGCGACTACAAGGCGGGGATGCTCTTGCGTCCAGAGGAAATGCCGGTTCTCAAGTCAGCGAAGGACAACGTCAACCTCATGGATTTCTCGCGCATCACGCGCCAGATCGGAGCACGTCCACGGATGCTCATCCGTTACATCCGCGAGTCCTACTTTGGTGCCAACGACGACTACGCCCGCATCACGTTTGATCGCCGGGTTTCTTACAGGCCGACCCGCAGCTGGGAACTGCCCGACGAAAGGCTCGCGGATTGGAAGCACTGGTCTGCCATGGACACGCAGACCGGCCTCCGGCGGCCCTTTGCTGGCTACATTTTTGAATTGAAGGCGATGAGGGATTCGCCAAGATGGATGCTGGATCTCGTCGAGCGCTTCAACCTTCAGTCCACCGGATTTTGCAAATATGGCACCGCCTATCGGCTGGAATCGCTCTATAGGGGCAATGAATATACAGACCAAGGGGAGAACGTCACCATCACCAGTTGATTTTTTGCAGGATTTTCCTTTATACACCACCCAAATTTCCACTCCATAACAGAGGTTCGCATTCCGATTCGAGAATCCGAAAATCTGGGCTATTGACCTGACCAACCATGATTGATCCCCTTTTCGATGCGCTTGGCGCCAGCCGCATGCTGACGACCATGGAGGTGTTTGTTTCACTTTGCGTAAGTTTCGTCCTCGGCCTTGTCCTCGCGAATATTTACCGCTGGACCCACCAGGGCTTCTCCTACGGTCGCTCTTTCCTCCACACCATGGTTCTGGCGACGATCGTCATAACTGTGATGATCATGGCGATCGGTAACAATATGGCACGCGGCCTCGGAATTCTAGGAGCCATGGCCTTTGTCCGATTCAGGACTCCCATTCGCGATCCAAGAGACATCATCTTCCTGTTCGCCGCACTGGCCATTGGCATCTCCTCTGGAGCACAAGTCTTCAGTATCGCGATTCTCGGCACTCTTTTCTTTGGGGCCACGGCCGTATTTCTAGCTTGGTCGCCCTTTGCTTCACGACGCGAATTTGAAGGCCTGTTGCGCTTCATGCTTCCAAAGGCTCATCAGGGATCGGACATGCTGGACGATATTTTCCGGCAATACTGCACTTCCGCTGATCTTCTAGCCATGCGTGAAGCCATTCAGGGCGAGGTGAACGAATATTCCTATCAGATCAGGCTCATCGATCCGTCCTATAAAGCGGATCTGGTGGATGCTGTAGCGCGCATCCCCGACATCGAAGAAGTGAGCCTTATCATGCAGCGCACCACTGTTGAGATCTAGTGCTGAGATTCCAACCCAACCGAGCTGAAAAACCATGAGCGAACTCCATCCCAGTGCCCCCACCCTCAGAAAAGGACGACGCAGCCACCGTATCCGGCAAGTCATCGATCACTGGCCACTCCTCGTGTGGGCCGCCGTCTTGGCCATTGCAGTCTTTGGCTACAGTCAAGGCATCGTTTTTGACCGCATGAATGGGGCGGTCGACGTCCAACCGGAAGAGATTGCTCCCACCGAAGATGGAAGATTCCTATCGTTAGGAAATGGAATCAAGATTGGCATGCCAGTCGCCGATGGAGACGAAATCGGGCGCATGGATCCAAGCATGATTGAACTTGACATCTCCAGATTTGAAGCCCGCTTGCGACTCCGTGGCCAGGGCGATGGCGAAAAATCGCACGAGCGGCTCGTCGAACTTCGTCGGGATCAGCTGGATGCGGCGGAAGAGCTGAAACTCGTCGAGAACGAACTTCAGGGACTTGAGAAGGAGTTGACGTTTCTAAAAAACGCCCAATTGCCTCCCGCTGTCGTGGAAGACAGAAGAAGGAAGGTCGAGTTCGAGATCGAATTGCTCAAGCTCAGACGAAATTCCCAAAGCGAAAAAAATGATGTATTGATCGCAGCTGTAAAAGAGAGAACGGAAATCCTCAAGAAAGCTACGGATGGTGAAGGTGTGGAGCACCCCATGGACGAAGACGACGCAGAGAGGTTGGAAATGATGAATCTCAGAAAAGAAAACTTGATCCTTAAAACGAACCGGGCCGGCATCGTCGATAGAATTTTGAAGGAACCCGGTGAATTCGTGAAAGCAGGCGAAGCAATTGCGAAAGTAGTGGCGGATCCCACGCACATTTGGGGATTTCTTCCCCAACAGGAGGTTACAGCAGTGAGGGCCGGGGATGAAGTGTGGATCACCTCTGCAATCGATCGCTTCACGACATTCAAATCGACAGTTCTCAACCTCGCCCCTAGGATCGACAATGTCAGAGACTCTGCCAGCCCGTTGCCAAACCAAGCTGTTCGCGGTAGAACGATTCTCGTCGACTACCCTAAGGAATCAGGTTTCCTCCCAGGACAGCCAGTGATCATTCATTTGAAAAAACCAGGAGAACTGTCGCTCATGACCAAGTTTTTCAATTTGTTCCGAAGATAGAGAATGCCTGACGAAGCTTCCAGCGTGGGATCCCGATCTTGCCGGAATCGATGTAGGAATCGTACGGACCTTTGTGAAAGTTTTAAAAACAAACAGGGCAGCTGGCTTGATTTTATTAAAATTTTCACTGATTACAAACAGCTACAATCTTTCTTGAGCTTTAGAGTTCTGGCCAGTAAACGTGGAACATTCATCCACTGCATGCGCGCTCAATTCCCGATCAGTAAGCTCACGCTTTATCTAGCACTAGTCACATGCCTGGGCATGCTGACCATGCCGATCGGTGCATACGCTCAAGCCAAAGGGCCAAAACTGGGTGGCCCTGCTGACAAAAAGGACGAAAAAAGCAGCGGGGGAATTCTGAAGCGATTGCCATTTCCCAAGTTTGGCAAAAAAGACAAGAGCCCGGCGAAGCAGCCTGAATCGACGAAGATCGAAGGCGTCGAAAACCTGACCGGTGCCAGCGAGGGTGAGGATGCTCCCGAAATCGAACTGGCACAGCCGGAGCTTGGCTCCGATTTGCGGTGGTCTCCAGAGAATCGTAGCTTCGATCAATCAGCACCGATGAGCGGAATGCTTGGCCTGAAGGATTTGATCGAACTTGGGCTGCGCAATTCAGAAGAAGTGCTCCGACGCGAGCGCGAAATCAGCATCGCAGAGGGAAATCGCGACACCATTCGCGACTGGGAGGACCCAGAACTCCGCTTTTCAATCGGCAGAGACAATGACATCGAGCTGCAACGCCCTTACACAACCACAGAGCGGCAGTTGATTGACTCCGAGGGTCGGGACGTTACGGACATTTTTGGGAGAGACCTGATCAAAGGAAACACAACCCGGGAGCGCCGGATCCGGGAAGAAGAAGGGATCACTGAGCGCAAAATCACCAAAGAAGTGACGCCAGGAATCGACGGAACCCGAACCAAAGAGATCACCGAAACCCGAAGCAGCGACACCCGCGACGAATCCCGCTCCGGCTCGTCAACGAACGCCGCTGGCCAGTCCGCGCCCAATCGAGAGACCTCATCAGAGAAATCGCGCAGCACCTCCCGTGAAACCCAGCACTCGTTCGAATCAAACGCGAACGATCCGACCTATCCAGATTCGAGCTTTCGAATCAAAGTTCGCTTCCCCATTCCCAATTTTCTTGAGATGAAGCAGCGCCTGAAGCAGGCAAAGGCAGAAATTGGCATCGCGCAGGTCGAACATGACGCGGCTCGACGGAGCTTGGTAAGGGACATCCGCAACGCCTACGAGAAGATCGAGTATTTGCTTGCCCTCGATTCTTTTGACCGGCAACTCTTGGTTCATGCCGAAGACTTCCACCAGGCACTCATAGCTCAGGACGAGTGGTATAAGGCGTTTGAAGCAGAATTAGCTGCGGCGCAGGCAAATTCCCCTGGTCTAGCCAGTTCAAAAGACTCGATTGACCCGGATGACTTTGTAGACCGCGTCCGCCCTGACGAACTCGCCGCTGTACGAAGTGAGATATTGACACTTCAGTCGAGGCTGGACAAGAACCTGCGAGAGATTCGGGTCGAGAAGATTGCTCTGGCTGGGCTGTCTGGAATAGGTGATCCCGAACCCATCGCGTTCACCA
>JAQCER010000416.1 GCA_027618625.1 Verrucomicrobiota bacterium | reverse complement strand
GGGCTCGGCTTTCGAACAAAGGCCTCCCGACCGGCCTCTCAAAATCATCACATCAGGCAGCGGTCACACTCGTTGGGCTGTGCCGATAGTGATCAGCTGGGGCGGTCAAAATTCTGCATTTCCTGGAGTGCGGGCGAAGGGGATGACGTCGCGGATGTTGTGGACGCCGGTGACGAACATGAGCATGCGCTCGAATCCCATTCCGTAGCCGGCGTGGGGGACAGTACCGTAGCGTCGGAGGTCGATGTACCACCAATAGGCTTCTTCGGAGAGCCCGTGTTTGGCCATGTTGGCTTTGAGGATGTCGAGGCGTTCCTCGCGTTGGCTGCCGCCTACAATTTCGCCGATTCCTGGCACCAGAACGTCCATGGCGGCGACGGTGGAATCGTCATCGTTCACTCGCATGTAGAACGGCTTGATTCCCTTCGGATAATTGTAGACGGTCACCGGGCACTTGCAGTGTTCTTCGGTAAGGTAGCGTTCGTGCTCGGATTGCAGATTCTGACCGTGCGCTACGTCATATTCGAATTTTTTTCCTGACTTCAACAGGATGTCGACGGCCTCGGCGTAGGTGAAGTGCTGGAACGGTCGCTCGACGACAAATCGCAGGCGCTCGTGCAGCTGTTTGTCTACAAAATTACCGAAGAGTTCAAGGTCGTCGGCGCAGTTTTCGAGAACGTATTTGCAGAGGAATTTGACGTTTTCTTCGGCCAGATCCATGTCTGCTTCCAGATTGCAGAATGCCATCTCGGGTTCGATCATCCAGAATTCCGATGCATGCCGTGCGGTGTGGGAATTTTCCGCGCGAAATGTTGGGCCGAAGGTGTAAATGTTAGACAATGCACAGGCGAAAGTTTCCCCTTCAAGCTGGCCGCTGACCGTGAGGTATGCGGACTTGCCAAAAAAGTCGGCTGCCGGATCACCATCTTTGCCTTGCGGGAGTGTGGTGACACGGAACATTTCGCCAGCGCCTTCGCAGTCACTGGCGGTGATGATCGGTGTGTGCACATAGACGAAGTCCCGCTCCTGAAAAAACTGATGCACGGCATAGGCCAGCTTGCTGCGGGTGCGGAACACGCTGCCAAAAAGATTCGAGCGTGCCCGCAGGTGGGCAATGCTGCGCAGGAACTCGGGCGTGTGGCCTTTTTTCTGCAATGGATAGGTTTCGTCGACCGCTCCAACCAGTTTTACCTCAGCGGCCTGGATTTCCCATTTTTGCCCTTTGCCCTGGCTCGCGATCAGCTTGCCGGTGACCTCAACGGATGCTCCGGTGGCCATCATTGGAATCTGCTCCGATCCCGGGACTCCCACGTCGATGATGACCTGAATGCCCTTCAGGCACGAGCCGTCGTTGATTTCCAGAAACGAAAAAGCCTTCGAATCGCGACGTGTCCTGACCCATCCCTGAATCAGAATTTGGTCGATTTCCGATTCGCTGCTGTGAGCGTGTTTCACTAATGTTCTCATGGAAAGAAATGCGTTGGTTTGCGTAGTTAGTTACGCCGTTCCGTTGGGAGTCGTCACGTAGATTGTGCAGCTTTGTTACGGAGCCGTCCGCAGCAATGTCTGGCGCAGAACCATGGATGCGATGGCGATGACGACTGCCGGCCAGAGGAACCACGGGAACAGGTCACGTGCCTCCACGATAGTGTTGCGGAAAATTTCGGTCTTCTCCAGTTGATCGATGGTCTTGAAGATTGCTTCCAAAGCATCCGTATCTTCGGCGAGGTAACTCTTGCCGTCGGAAATCTGCGCCACTTCTTCCAGTGTTGCGAGATCGAATTCCTGCCGGGCTTCGAGTTTCCGATTGGTACCAGGCAAGGGAATCTGATGCATCCCCGGTGTGCCAACGGCGATGGTGTAGACTTTGATCTTGAGCGTTTTCGCGATGCGTGCCGCGTCTTGAGGGGTGAGGTTGCCGGAGTTGCTGGCGCCGTCGGTGATGAGCACGACGATCTTGCTGCGCGATTCGCGTTGATCGAGCCGGGCGGTCGCTGCACCGATGGCCGAGCCAATCGCAGTTCCTTGCTCGATCACGCCCAGCTTAAGGCGATCGAGGCTCTGTTTCAGCCAATCGTGGTCAAGTGTCAGTGGGCACGGCACATACGGACGACCGGCGAAAGCAACCAGGCCGATGCGATCATTTGGTCGGCCGTCAATGAACTGGCGCGTGACCCGTTTTGCTGCGGCCAGTCGATTGACCTGTTGTCCGCCAATGATGAAATCCTCGATCCCCATCGAAAGGGAAAGGTCCATGGCAAGGGTGATCTCGATCCCGCTCGCGCGAACTTGTTCGTGGGTGCTGATGTACTGCGGTCGTGCGAGTGCAAAGGCGCAACACGCCAGGCAGAGATACATCAACGATGGTAACAATCGGCCTGGCGTAGCGCGTGCAGTTCGCGATAGCCCGTGCAGCAGTTTGACTGACGGGAATGTGATCGACGGTAGCTTCCCGGAGCGTCCGCGCAGCAGTGCCAGCAGTGGAATCGCCAGAAGCAGGAGCAACCACCATGGATCGGCGAACTGGTAGTCGACAAGTGCAGCGATCATTTTGCACCGTCGGGTTCAGCGGAGTCGGCCGTCTCCCTGGGCTCGGCCTCGAGGATCGCGATGGCACTTGCGACAAGACTCTTCGGGTTGGCGCTGGCGCGGCCATAGCGCAGGGATTCTGTTTCTCGCAGGAGATCGGCGAACGGCGCCAGTCGCGGACTCGGCGGGGGGGCGTCGCGCCCCAGCAATTCATCTGCCGTCCGATACAGTCCCAATGCACCGTGTCGCCGGTGCAGGTAGGTGCGGATGATGATCGGCAGACGCGTGGCGATGTGGTCGACGTTCTGTTCTTGCAGTGCCCTAAGTTCTGAGAGCGCGGACGTTGTCGGATCTTCCAGCGGAGGAGTGGATGGTCGGCGAAGCACACTCCGCCACTTTGGATAGAACAGATAGGCAAGTACCGCGACAAACAGAACGGTTCCAATACCCGTGAGTGCGAATGGCAATGCATCGAACGGCTCGGGCCGGACTACGATGTCTTTCAATGTCGGGAACTCAGGCACAGGAAGTGATCAATGAACGACAGCTTTTCGATTTTTGAAGAAGGCTTGAATTCCGGGCAGGTAGTTTTCGCCCGATCTCACAAGAATCTTATCAATCGCCAGCGCCCGAAGTGATCCATCGAGTGCCTCCTGCCATTCGAGCCTTCGCTTTGCGTAGGCATCGCGAACGGGTTTGCGGGCAGTGTTGACGACGATTTGCTCGCCGGTCTCGGGATCTTCAAGAAGCAACCGCCCGGCATCTGGAAGGGCTTCCTCCCGCGGATCGACAATCTGCACGGCCACCAGATCATGCTTGATACTGGCCGTCCGCAGCGGATTGGGCACGTCGTCGAACAGGAAGTCTGATATCAGAACCACCAGCGAGCGTCGGCGCAGGTTGTTTACCAGTGTTGTCATGGCGGTCGATGGATCACTGCCTGCGCCGGCGGTCGCCGGATGATGAAGGATCTCGCGGATGATGCGCAAATTGTGCGTTCCGCCTTTGCGTGGGGGCAGGTAGAGTTCGACGCGATCGGTGAAGAGCAGCAGACCAACTTTGTCCTGGTTTTGCGAGGCGCTGAAGGCGAAAAGTGCTGCGACTTCTGCTGCCAGTTCCCGCTTCGAGCGGTCGACGCCGCCGAAGATGCTGGAGCCACTGATATCGACTGCAAGAAAAACTGTGAGTTCGCGTTCTTCGACAAACTTCTTGATGAACGGAATGTTCATTCGGGCAGTGACATTCCAATCGATCGAACGGACTTCATCGCCAGGCTGGTATTCGCGGAAGTCGTCGAAGTCGATGACCTGGCCTTTGAAGGTGCTCTGATACTCGCCGCCGATCGATTCGCGCACGATTCCGCGCGTGATCAGCTCGATGCGGCGCACGCTGTTTAGAATTTCGGTCAGGGTTGCGGAATCGCTGGACATGACAAAAATCAGGGAACTGGCAGTCGCTCAAGAATGCGCTCGACCAGCATCTCGGGAGTGATGCCTTCCGCCTCTGCCTCGTAGGTAACGAGAATGCGATGCCGCAGGACATCATTCGCCAGATCTTTGATGTCCTGTGGGGTTACGTAGCCGCGACCATTCAGATAGGCATGCGCTTTGGACGCAAGGCTCAGGCTGATGGTTCCGCGCGGGGATGCCCCACAGCGAATGAGGTGCTGGGAGTCAGGGAGGAGGACGCTCGGATCGCGAGTCGCGTAGATGATGTCGACGATATAATCTTTAACGCTGTCGTCGATGTAAACTTCATTCACCAAAGTCCGCGATTCAATGACAGTCTCGATCGTGACGACGGCGGACGTCTTTGTCTTCGGGGCGGAGGTAGCCATCATGTCGAGGATCTGGCGCTCCTCAGATTTTCGCGGATAGCCGACGCGCACCTTCAACAGAAATCGATCCAGCTGAGCTTCAGGCAGCACGTAAGTACCCTCCTGTTCGATCGGGTTTTGCGTGGCCAGAACGAGGAATGGATCCGGCAACGGGTAAGTTTTTTCCCCGATCGTGA
>JAQCER010000415.1 GCA_027618625.1 Verrucomicrobiota bacterium | reverse complement strand
CTACAGGCTCACAGAAGAATCATCGTCGCTTGGCCAATGGTTTCTGCGAAATTTTGAATCTCTGTTGCCGGCGCTGTCGGAGTCGCTGGCGAACCGGTCAGGCCTTTCGGTGGAGTCTGCGGGAGAATGGTTGCGCGTGCTGTGTGGTTACGAGCAGGGCCAGGATGATTCGGCAGCAGCCCGCTGGCAGTCACTGCAGTGGGGGCTTCGGCAGATCTCGCAGACGATGCAGGGCTGCTTTGCCGACGGTGTCCAGGTAGTGTCTATCACGTCAGAAGGTGAACAATTGTCCGCGAAGGAGCGACTGATCGAATTTCTGCGTCTGGTCAGTGTCGTGAAGCTGCCAGTGATCACGGTTGACCATATCGACGTTCTTTACCGTGACGTCGCCACCTGTTTGCGCCTCGCAGATATGCTCTCTCAGATTGCAGCAGGGACCTCTCGGTCGGTGGTTATTCTCTCCGCCAATGACGACGTCTGGGACAAAGGATTCCGCTATCATCTGCCCAGCGCGCTGGTGGATCGACTTACCGGCTCGAATATTCAGCTGCAAGGATTGCCGTTCGCCGAGGCAGAGGACCTGATCAGGTGTCGTCTTGAGACGTTGGATTTCTCACCAGCCGACATTGCAAGGTTTGTTCGATCGACCGACCTGGAGGTGTGGGTCGAAAAGAGCGGGTCTAATGTTTCGCCGCGTGCGGTGATTCGATACTGTGCGGCGCGGTGGGATGCGTTTGTTTCTGCAGAAAATGAGGATGGCCAGGGAGCTGAAGCGGAACCTCAGAGCCTGTTTCCGTCCGGTGATCCTAAATTGGCCCCAGCACCAAAAGTGGTGCAAAAGCGGCCCGGAAGTGGGCTGGCACCGCTCAGGCCTCTAGCCGATTCCTCACCCGTCGCTGCGTCTGCGTCGGATCGAACTGTCCGGATTGCTTTCGAGGCTCGGCTAGGAGATTTGGGCGAGACCTTTGAACTCGATCCCGTGCGGATTGCGGCGCTGATGCGGATCGCGGGACAACAATTCCCGATGGTGCGCTATGAGGAAGCGTCCGTTCCCAGTGGCAACGGCGTTCCCCCTGCGCTTGTCGGCGTGTGGCGCACTGGTGACTCGGAACTGTTGTTCGGCCTGCGTCCTTACGCCGAAATCGGTTACTGGAAGTCGTTGGTGCGCTATGCCGAGTCCCGTGCCACCAGCAAATTGGCAGTTTTTGACAGCTCTGGTGGCCAGCACGTGGCACCGATCCTTTCGCAAGATCAGCGCTCGCACGTTGACGTCATCGAATTGGATCACTCAGCCATTCGCCAGCTTTCCGCTGCCAGCGACCTGCTCGACGCTGCGGAGAAGGGAGTGCTCGACGTGCCTGTTCCCGAGGCGCTCGCCGGGATTGTCGATGACCTCGAGTTCTTCTGGAAGCGCGTGACCCGCAACCGGAAGGGCATCTGATCGACCACATCTTTGTTCAATCACCTTGAATATTCGGAAATCCGTCCGAAACTATGGCGTGTTGATCTTATGGAGTTCTGGCAGGCGTTTGCTGGCTTTCGCACTTTTGTTTGCGGTTATCACCGGAACGATCGGAGCGAAAGAGAGCGTTGTGGCGCAGGAGCCTGCTGCCAGTGAACCCGAGCCGTGGAAAGAAGTGCGGCACAACGGGCGTGCGTATGTTTCGCTGGAGGACGTGGGGCGGTTTTACGATCTCAGTTTTAATCGGGATGAAAAGCGTGCATGCCTGATGAATGAACGCGCAAAGCTCGAGTTCATCACTGGCACCAAGGGGCTGCTCCTGAACGGTCTGCAGTTTTACCTGAGCTATCCTGTGCTGCCGTGGGGGGAAGATAAGGTGATTGTCTCGAACTTCGATCTCGTGCATGTGATCGATCCCACGCTGCGTCCGTCATCGCAGAGGGATCCATCGCAGTTGCAAACGGTGATCATCAACGCTTCCCATGGTGGAAAAGATGCCGGGATCAGTGGCCCCTTCGGCGTGGAGAAGAACTTCACATTGGACCTGGCGCTCAGGTTGAAGAAACAACTGGCGGATACCCCGTACCGTATAGTGCTCACCAGAGAGGGCGACTTCGACCTTTCCATTGCCGACCGATTCGCTTTGGCGGAGTCGGTGAAAGGGGAAGCGATCTTTGTCAGTTTGCACCTGGGGAATGGCAATCCGAAAACGCGTGGGCTTGAGATATCAACACTGCCGCCGCCATACACCCCCGCGACTTACGATCCAGTAGATGCCGAACCCGATGTTTCTTTCTATCCTAGAAACATCAACGACCGGGAAAGTCTTGCGCTCGCAGTTGCGATTCAGGGACAGGCATTGAGGCAAAAGTTGAGGACGCTGGGACTGAAGCGGGCCAGGTATGAAGAGTTGAAGGGAATCGATATCCCAGCCGTCTACTGTCGCGCAGGGTTCATCACCAACAAAGAGGATGTCAAATTGTTGCGCCAGCCGGAGCACTTGGACGAGATTGCGAAAGTGATCGCTGGGGGGATCAAGCGCTACGCCTCAGTGATGGAAGAGGGCATCGAGCAATACAGTCTTCGGCAGGCACAGGATCCACTGATCATTTCAAAGGTGGAAGTCTTCCCCGATCAGGTGAGGAGTCTACAGGGCGAGAAGCGCCGGGTGAGATTCGATATCCGTGCCCATGAGTCAACGGAAATCGATCCCGCCAAAGTGGATGTACAGGTGTACTTTTTCGACATCGTCAATGGCAAGACCCTTGATCTCAGCGTCGCGGATCCACCCTCAGTGGAGTGGATTTCCGTGCTTCCAGACTGGAAGGCGACGAATACGGAAGTGATGGAAGTCAGTTATGTCCTTCCCCCAATGAACGAGGAGGAATTCAAAGCGTTCGGGCAAAGGTTCTACTACGGGTTCGTCGCCAGGCTGGTCTATGACGGGAAGCTGGTGCATTCGTATTCAGAACCTGCCAACCTGCGCCGGGGATTGCCGCATTTTACGACCGTCTTCCCGTAGCAAATCCTTTGTCGCAACACTGCTTGAGTTTGTGTTGAGCTAAGGTAATGACTTCGGCGTGATCCGTAACTTTATATTCGATTGGTCAGGGACGCTGGTGGATGACCTGCCGCCAGTGATCGATGCAACCAATGTCGTGCTGACCCGCTTTGGCAAGGCGGCGATGGATCGCGAGACTTTCAAACGTGAGTTCTGCCTGCCGTTTACGGTATTCTATGAGCGGGTGCTGCCGGGGGTGCCGCTTGAGGAATTGGATCCGGTATTTCGTTCCGCCTTCAGCGGATCGTCCGAGCCGGCCACCATTATTCCCCACGCAAAAGACTTCCTCCAGTTCTGCAAACAACGCGGATGCCGGATGTTCGTTCTGAGCTCCGCCATCGAGAAGCAACTGCGGGAACAGGCTCGCGAGGCGGGCATTCACGATTTCTTCGAGCATATCTATGCGGGTGTTCTGGACAAACGGGAGAAGATTCACGAGATCCTGGAGACGCATGGATTGCGCCCCGGGGAAACCGCATTCGTCGGCGACATGGAACATGATATCGAAACCGCGAGATCGGCCGGTGTCCTTTCGGTTGCGGTACTGACCGGTTACGATTCACGAGAGGAATTGAGCGCTGAGGAGCCGGACATCATGGCGAACGATCTGCGGATCCTCCGCCAAGTGATGGCGGAAACCGCATTCGAACCCAGTCCCAAATACCCGATCGCCACAGTGGGAGCTCTCATTTTCAACGAGCTCAACCAGGTCTTAATGATTCGCACACACAAGTGGAGCAACCGCTGGGGAATCCCAGGTGGCAAAATAGAGCGCGGCGAGACCACCGAGGAAGCGTTGCGCCGCGAGATTCGCGAGGAGACCGCTCTGGAGATTGATGAAATCCGCTTCGTGATCGTTCAGGACTGCATTGAACCTGCTGAGTTCTACACCTCGGCGCATTTCCTGTTGTTTAACTTCACTGCGAAGCGGGTTTCGGGAGTGGTTGCGTTGAATGATGAGGCTGAGGAGTTCGTCTGGATCGATCCCCAGCTAGCCCTCGCTGAGCTGGATCTCAATCAGCCCACGCGAACGCTGCTGACGCGCACTCTGCTCACTCTGGAGGAGGCTTGACCTCAATCGCGTTGTCCCTTCCAATGTGGGACATGAAATCTGTCGCTACCGCCATTGTCCTCATGCTTCTCGCATCTCATCCGGCGGTCCATGCCGAAGACTACCAACTGACAACGACTCGCTCCGTTCAGAAGGCCGACGGAAGTTGGCAGAAGCTGCAACAGAGCGCGAAGTGGAATCCAAAGCACACCGCAATAATCGTATGCGATATGTGGGACGCGCACCACTGCCTCAATGCCACCAGCCGCGGCGGCGAAATGGTGCCGCGAATGAATCAAGTCCTGAAGAAGGCACGCGCCAGTGGATCTACCATCATTCACGCGCCGTCGTCGTGCATGGAATTTTACAAAGATCACCCGGCTCGCGAACGTGCGATCGATGCAGTGGCTGCTCCTTCAATCCCGAACGGAATCGACCGGTGGTTGAACTGGATCAACACAGAAGAGGA
>JAQCER010000414.1 GCA_027618625.1 Verrucomicrobiota bacterium | reverse complement strand
GTTGAGGATTTCCAGTTCTTCGATGTAAAACCAGTCAGCGCGGGTGTTGGTAATCTTGATCGAGCGCACGCCCTCTAGTGTGCCAGCGAGCGTCATCGGGGGAGCTCCGCAACCAAGGATAAACAGAGACAGGGAAAGGCAAATACAGAGACAGGGAAAGGCAAATGACGGTGATGCGCATAATGGTGAAAGTCCTCCATTGTGGCAAATTCCCGCAGATTGGCAATCTCTATCTCTATCGATTCGTCCCGGGTGTCCCGGGTGGTGTGCGATCCGGGCCGAAGTATTTCTCACTCCTGTAGCGGAGCCAAACGCGCAATTCCTGAGGGACATTGGCGCGTTCCTCTGCACTGAGCCGTTCATACAGGGCGAGCGCTTTCTCCCGCTCATTGCGGCAGGCTGCGTTGTTGTGATCTTTCCAGCGGTTGCGGGCAACGCGGAGGCGTCGGCAGGTTTCCTTAACCAGCGCTGCGCCGGTCATGGTGGCAGAATCGACTTTGTTCTTTTTCGCAGGCATGACGCTTGGTGAGGAGCAGAACTTGCCATCTTGACACCTACAGGCTTGTCGATTTCTCGCCCTCGCCCTCGCCCTCAGCGTCGACTGCCAGTGACCGCGCCTTTGCGGTGCCCAACTCCACGGCGATCATGTCACGGGCTACGCGCTGGACGACTTCTGAAGGCAGGGAATACGTCGTTACTCGATCGCGGCGCGCTATGTTCATGCCCACGGCTTTTCCTTCGATCGTAAACAGAACGCTGCCCATGGCTTCAGGGCTGATGGGAATATCGTGCTGAATCACGTTCTCGAATCCAGCGCGGCGGTTTGAGGACGCACCGCTGAGGACTTGATTGCGCTCCAGCCGATCCGTCACTTTTCTCCTGTAGCCCAGAGTGACTTCGATGGAGGTCTTCGCCGCATTCCCGTCGGCCCGCCGCTCCAGCACGATCGCAACACTCTCGCCTACGTCAAACGCTCCCACCGTTTCAGTCACTTCCTGCGGCGAGTTGACCCTTTTCCCGGCGACTGAGAGAACGACGTCCCCGCTCTTCATTCCCGCTTCTGCGGCGCCACTTCCTTCGAAGACCTGAGTAACGAGGGCACCTTCCTTCTTCTGCTCTCCGATCCGCTCACCTAACAAAACACCAATCACACCACCTTCGCGTTCGATGGGACGGGGCGCGGCGCTGACAATGCCGACCCGCATCGCGCCTCTGGCATTGGATTGCGCGCCCACAAGAAAGCCTGTCTTCAGCGCAGTCGATGCCGCCCATTCGATCGGCACTACCGGGACTTCCACCTTCAGCAAAGCCAGATCGTTCTCCTTCTGCATCTGCACCATCTGCACGGAAACCAGTCCCTGGCCCTGAATGCGCGCAATCAGCCGACCGGTTTCCACTTCCTCCAACTCACTCGCTTTCGAAACCAGGTAGCCGCTTGAAGCCACCGCTACTGACAAGACAACCAGCTTTCCATTGGTTGTCTCGATAGGCACAATCGACTGTGCGCGCCCCGCAATGACCTTTGCAAAAATACTGGTTACGCCACTGCCATTGAGCCGCTCGACCTGATGCAGAGACTCACCTGCAATCTCCGTGTCCGACAACGCTTCCTCGGCTACTTCCTGGCCAGTTCCATTGCCACAACAACCCGCCGCAAAAAGCAGGAACAGGGCGCATTTTCGCTTCAGCAATGCAATGTTCATCCAACTCAGCGGATGGGCTCAGGCGCAGGCTTTTCGCCAAGGACGACATCGACGGTCAATGGCTGCATCCCCCTGCGGTAGCGCAGGCTGACACGGGATCCCGGGAACTGGCCACCGATCGCCGTATCGTATTCAAGTGTATCGATGATCTTGTTGCCGTCGATGTGAGTGATGATGTCACCCAATCGTAACCCTGCCACTGCAGCGGGGGAACTCTCAGCAAGCTTTCTGATCAACAGGCCAGCATCATCTTCGAGGGGCGCGCAATCGAGATCCCCGAGAAATCCCCCACGGCGCTCGTCCCAGTATTGAATGACTTCTCTCTCCTGCAAGTCCTGCCAGCCACGATGGAAGGCACTGATCGGCGCGTGATAATTTTCGTCGGGACTGTCAGAGATGCGGCTATGGATGCCGATGAGTTGACCGGCAAGATTGAACAACGGCCCGCCGGAGTCACCGCCCAACAATTTGCAATCAGTGCGGATCGTGCTCAATGACGTTCCAATGAGGCGACCGATACGAGCAACTGCTCCACGATCCCGGTCAAAGCCACCAGGATAGCCAAGCGCCAGGCACCACTCTCCAATTTCAATATCGCCAGACTTCGCCAGCGGCACGAATGGATACTTCCCCTCGTCCGTGATCTTGATCATCCCGGTATCTGACGCCATCGACATGCCCAGGGTCTCGCCAGTCGCAGATCTCCCATCAGGGAAAGTAATCGCCACCGCGCGCCCGACGTCGGCACTGACATGACCTGCGGTCAGGACGTAACCATCTTCCGTCACCACAACGCCACTCCCCGCAAGGCCACTATGATAAGTATCCCCCACGATTGCGATCGCCACGGTTGCAGGAGAACACCTGTCGACACACTCGACCACCTGTCGCTGGATCTCTATCAGATCCCCCACGCCACGCGGTGTTGACGCCAGCGGTTCGCTTGCAAGTGCACGCGGAGATCCACTCGGCAACAGTACCGATACCGACAATCTGTCGCGAATGCGCTGGGCCTCACCATGCCAGTGCACCATGAGTGCGCTGAAGTAGCCGATCGCGAATAAGGAAACGATCCCAACTGCCAGCAGAGCCACGCGACGACTTCTCGCCCGGACAAATGCACCCGGCGATGCAACGTGATCGACTTCTGATTCAACCCTCATGCTCAGGGGAATGTGAGCTGAAAACTCGCCAACTGCAACCTCCGATCATCGTCAGACGGCAAAATTGCGGCTTTTCCTAACACTCCCGCAGCCGATCGGACATCGATCGCTCGAATCACTCACCTTCAGCAACTTAGGCAGAGGACACTGCTAATAAATCCATATAATCGCGGACACCTCCCTTTCACGTCGTCGCTCTGAACTCCGTCAGCCCCCCGATTTTCCTCAGGGAGCGAATCGTAGACCAGTGCCTCGGCTGCTTCGCTGAGGGTGCGATTGATGGAGGCAAATCCTGGCAATTCACCAGGATCGGTGGCGACGTGGCAGGCGCTACCCGGCGAAGGCTGCTTCCACACGCTCAGCATCGCTGGCGATGTCGTCTGGGCAGCAGGCGCAGACGGCCGCGTCGGAATTTCCAACTGAAGCCAACATCGCGATTTTCGAACGCGTGAATTTCTGACATGCTTCGGTCGCCACTCCAATCAACCACATGAATCCAACCACGTGAAAACCGCCCGCCAGACTTTACTCCTCACGACGCTCGCGGGTCTTTGCTGGTTCGTCCTTCCCGCCGCTGCAGCGGAACCGCTGAAACTCGCAAAGGACTCCCGGCTCGTCCTGCTCGGCAATGGCTTGGGATCTCGGATGATGAACTTCGGCTTCCTCGAAACGGAGATCCAGCGCAGGCATGCCAACGATCAGATATTCATCCGCAACATGTGTGACGAGGGCAATACCCCGGGCTTCCGCCCACACTCAGGCAGACCATCACCATGGGCATTTCCCGGGGGGGAAAAGTACTATCCTCCGCTCTCCGAAGCGAAAGACACCTGGGGCTCTGGTCACACGGGATATGGCACATTCGACTCTCCAGACGAATGGCTGACGCGACTCAAGCCAGACACGATCGTGGCGTTCTTTGGCTACAACGAATCGTTCGAGGGCCTGGCCGGACTCGACAATTTCAAAGCGGAACTGCGCGACTTCATCGAGCACACAGCCGCACAGAAATACAATGGAGCAAAGCCTGCGCGCTTAGCCTTGGTCTCGCCGATCGCTTTTGAGGATCTGTCTGCAACGCACGGCACACCTGACGGCACCCTTGCCAACGCGAACCTCGCGCTCTACACAGCAGCGATGGAAGAGGTCGCCGCCGCCGAGGACGTGCCCTTCGTCAATCTATTCGCCGTCACTCAGGCCTGGTTCGATCAAAGTGAAGAACCTCTGACGCAAGACGGCGCGCTCTTGACCGAGAACGGCTACGCCAAACTCGCACCTGTCCTTGCGCACGCTCTGTTTGGAAGCGGCGAAGCCAGCGGTGATTTTGACCAGGTCCTCGCCGCCGTGCGTGAGAAGAACTGGATGTGGCACATGCACTTCAAGATTCCCAACGGCGTGCATGTCTTCGGTCGTCGACACGGCCCCTTCGGCCCGGTCAACTACCCGCACGAATTGATCAAGCTGGAAGAAATGACAGCGATCCGCGACCGGGCGATCTGGGAGGCACTCGTCGGCAAGAAACTTGATGTCGCCACCGCCGATGCGAATACCCACGCGCTGCCGGAGATCGAATCCAACTACCGACCGACCGGCAAGGATGGCACGGTGGAGTATCTTTACGGCGATGATGCGCTGGCGACGATGACGGTGGCAGACGGCTACAAGATCGAATTGTTCGCA
>JAQCER010000413.1 GCA_027618625.1 Verrucomicrobiota bacterium | reverse complement strand
ATCGTCTATTTGCCCGTGGACCCGGTTTCCGGCTGGATGCGGAAGTGCTGCGCGATCTTGGGCTCTGGTCCAGTGGACTCCTTGACCCGTATATGGGGGGTGAAGGTGTCAAGCCCTACCAGCCGGGTGGCATGTGGGAGGCTTTGGCTCATCCCGGGAGCAACACCAAGGAATACAAGCAAGATACGGGTCAACTGCTCTATCGCCGCAGCCTGTATGTATATTGGAAGCGCACTTCTCCGCATCCGATGATGACGCTATTCGATGCTCCCACTCGCGAGACCAGCTGTGTTCGGCGTTCCCGGACCAGCACGCCATTGCAATCGCTTGGGTTGTTCAATGAGACGCAGCGTGTTGAGATGGGAAGGAAACTTGCCGAACGCCTTTTGAAAGAGCACGCCACCGACGCCGGGCGCCTCGATGCCGTGTTCGAGTTGCTGGCGAGCCGGGCTCCCGATTCCAATGAGCGCCGGGCCTGCATGAACTTGCTTGATGCCATGCGTCAGCGCTACGCCGATGTGCCTGCCGATGCTGACAGCCTGCTTGCCATCGGTCAAGCATCCGCTGATCAGTCTCTGGACGCAATTGAACAGGCTGCCTGGACGCAGGTGGCCATGACCATCCTGGCCAGCGATCTCACTATCCTTCTTTACTAGCAGATTCTGCCCTGCCGAAACTTCGATACTCGATTCCCATGAACCCACTTCGCGAACACGAACTCATGCTGACTCGTCGTCAGCTCTTTGGTAAAGCTGCTCTTGGTCTTGGCACTGCTGCGATGGCGCAGATGCTGGGGCCCGATTTCCTTTCCGCTGCGACTGATACTGCCCATGGCGGCTTGCATCACGCACCGAAAGCGAAGCGAGTCATCTACTTGTTCATGAGTGGTGGCCCCAGCCATCACGACCTCTGGGACTACAAGCCGAAGATGAAGGAGATGTTCGGCAAAGAGTTGCCGGCCTACGTCCGTGACGGTCAGCGTATCACTGGCATGACATCGGGCCAGAAGACGCTGCCCGTTTGCCCGACCAAGTACCAGTTCACACGGCACGAGAACAATCAGGATGGAGTCTGGGTAAGTGAATTGCTGCCCTACACCTCTAAGGTTGTAAAGGAACTGTGCGTCGTGCACAGCACCTTTACAGAGGCGATCAATCACGATCCGGCAATCACTTACATTCAGACAGGAAGCCAGATCCCTGGCCGCCCGAGTTTGGGTGCATGGCTCAGCTATGGGTTGGGCAGGGAGAATGACAACCTTCCTGGTTATGTTGTGATGCACGCGCTCGCGAAACATGCCGAGCAGCCGCTGTTTGGCAGGCTCTGGGGCAGTGGCTTTATGCCGTCCGATCACCAGGGAGTTCTTCTGCGCAGCGAAGGTGACCCGGTTCTTTATTTGAGTAATCCAGCTGGCGTTTCGCGGAAGGATCGTCGTGCACAGCTCGACACACTGAACGCACTCAATCAGGGCCAGCACCAGCGCTTTGCTGACCCTGAAGTGCTGGCGCGCATCCGCCAGCATGAGATGGCTTATCGCATGCAGGCATCGGTGCCGGAATTGATGGATCTTTCCAGTGAGAGTGACGCCACTTTCAACCTCTATGGCGAAGATGCGCGCCAGCCCGGGACTTTCGCTGCGTGCTGTCTCAATGCCCGTCGCCTTGCTGAGCGCGGTGTTCGCAATATTCAGATCTTTCACCGAGGCTGGGATGCCCACGGCAATTTGCCAACTGAACACGAATCCCAGTGCAAGGATGTCGATCAGGGTTGCGCTGCTCTCATTAATGATTTGCGCCAGCGAGGCATGCTTGATGAAACGCTGGTGGTGTGGGGCGGCGAGTTTGGTCGAACCGCTTACTGCCAGGGGGAAATGACCGGCGATAACTACGGTCGCGATCACCACCCGCGCTGCTTCACCGTCTGGATGGCGGGAGGTGGTGTTAAGCCGGGCATCACTTACGGACAGACCGACGACTTCGGCTACAATATCGCGCATCCCGACGGGACGCCGATGTCACCGAAGCCAAACAAAGAAGTCTGGACGCCGGGAACGATGCACATTCACGATTTGAACGCCACGATTCTGCACTTGCTAGGGATCGATCATAAGCGTCTTATCTATCGCTATCAGGGGCGCGATTTCAGGCTGACGGATGTGCACGGTCATGTTATTCATGACCTGATCGCGTAGTGCCCTACTTCTGTTCTTCCCGCAGGAAGGTTAGCGTATCCTCAGAAGATGAGTCTTCGTCGAGGTAGTAACCTGCTGTGTCGAACCCTCGGAGATCAGCTGGATCGACAATTCGATTACGGACAATGAAGTTCGACATCATACCTCGGGCCTTCTTGGCAAAGAAGCTGATGATCTTATACTTGCCATTTTTTGCATCCTTAAAGACTGGGGTCACTACGGGGACGCCGATCAAATCCGGGTTGACGCTGCCGAAGTATTCGTTCGACGCAAGATTGACCAGGCATTTGCTCTTTGACTTCTTTACCGCATCGCGGATCGCCTCTGAAATCGTGTCGCCCCAGAATGCATAGAGATCTTTGCCGTGAGCGTTCTTGAGGCGGGTACCCATCTCAAGTCGATAGGGCTGGATGAGATCCAGTGGGCGCAGTAGTCCGTAAAGCCCGGACAGAATGCGAAGATGCTTCTGCGCAAAATTGAAATCATCTGGTTCCCAGGCTTCGCAATCAAAGCCAGTGTAGACGTCGCCTTTGAAAGCCAATAGCGCCTGTTTCGCGTTTTTTGCAGTGAAGGGGAGATTCCAGTCCTGAAAACGCTGGCGATTGAGCTCCGCCAGCTTAGGGCTGATCCCCATTAGTGTACCGAGCTGGGATGCAGACGAGTCCCGAAGCTGCGCGACCAGAGCACTCGAATGGTCGAGAAAGTCTGGCTCCGTAGTCTTTTTGGTAAGGTTCTGTTCGCTGAAGTCGAGAGTTTTGGCGGGCGAAATGACCGTAATCATGGGCACATGCTAGCCAGCCTGGGCGATCGAGCAAATCGCTTTTGTCCTCGTGAATTCGTGATCATCTCAAGTTTGGAGTTTGCGGATGGATCGCTTTTTTTGTTAATGTCTCAGGTTATGACCCCGAAAGAAATCCATCCGCTCACGTTTTCTCCATTCTCCCGCCGTAATTTTCTAAAAGGAGGCGGAGTTGCACTGGCTGGTGCCGCTGTTGGTGGTTTTCCAGCGATCGTGCGTGGCCAGGGTGCCACCGAGAAACTCAATATTGCAGTGATTGGCACGGGAGGTCGTGGGGGACACAATCTTGAACAAGTCGGGTTGACGGAGAACATCGTGGCACTGTGCGATGTGAATTTGCGCAATCTTGATGCTGCCGGGAAACGCTTTCCGATGGCCGCCCGCTATCAGGACATGCGCCGTCTGGTCGACAGGATCGACGACTTTGATGCCGTCGTTGTGAGCACCACTGAGCATACCCACGTATTCGGTGTGCTGCCTGCGTTGCGTGCCAGGAAACACGTCTACTGCGAGAAGCCGTTATCGCGGGATGTGTACGAGGCGCGTCTGATCACAGAAGCTGCGAAGTCGGCGGGAGTCGCCACCCAGATGGGAACGCAAATTCACGCTGAAGCCAATTATCGGCGAGTCGTGGAATTGGTCCAATCAGGAGCGATTGGTGAAGTGTCAGAAGTGCATGTGTGGGTCGGGAGGGCATGGGGCTGGCAATCATCCGAAGACGCGAAGGCCCATGGTGACATCGTCGACGTGAGGGAACGGCCGTTGGAGTCGATGACCCCGCCGGATTATCTCGACTGGGATTTGTGGGTCGGGCCGGCGCCGATGCGTCCGTATCACGATGTCTACTTTCCGGGGCCAAAGTGGTACCGCTGGTGGGACTTTGGCAATGGCACCATGTCAGACCTCGGCAGTCACTGGAATGATCTGCCATTCTGGGCGCTGGATCTCGATGCTCCGCTTACTATAGAAGCGGGCGGCCCCCATCCCCATCCAGAGCTTGCACCGGCATCCATGTGGGCTCGCTACACCTACGGCGCACGTGGTGACCGCGCTCCCCTCACGCTTACATGGTACCAGGGAACGGAGAAGCCGCAGATATGGAAAGATGGAGGCATTCCAAACTGGGACAGCGGCGTGCTCTTTGTCGGCACCGACGGACGCATGCTGCTATCGGACTATGGTAAGCACGTGCTACTGCCAGAGGCGCAGTTCAAGGATTTCAAAGCCCCGGAACAAACCATCCCGCCATCGATCGGGCACCATCAGGAGTGGCTCCATGCATGCAAAACTGGTGCGCCAACGACTTGTCACTTTGGCTACTCCGGTCCCCTTACGGAGGCGAATCATCTCGGGAATGTCGCCTTCCGCGCAGGAACCAAACTCGAATGGAATGCCGCCGAGATGAAATTCCCTAATGCACCGGATGCCGAACGCTTCCTGAAGCGAGAGTATCGGGAAGGCTGGTCGCTGGGGTAGGGGATGCAAATTCGGTATCCTCTCATTGATTCAGGGAGAATGTCACGGATCTTGAAATTACGGATTGCTTAATAAACCGG
>JAQCER010000412.1 GCA_027618625.1 Verrucomicrobiota bacterium | reverse complement strand
TTGAATTGCTCTATTCCTCTCTCACTCGAACATACAACTCGGTAGCCCCTACCGGGAAGTCTTCCTCGATCGTGAAAGTGGTTGTCGACCCGGTCGCGCCCCTTTCCGGGAATCCATCGATGACTTCGTCCCAGATTCGGAAATCCGCCGATGTCTCGACGGTGTACTTCTTCTTCTCACGCGATGTCCAAGTGACCGTCACAGCGTTTTCGGCTCTATTGTAGATTACTTCCGTGATCTGGAAGATGCCGACCATCTCGCCGACCATCTCGCCGGGGACGAGAGCCTCGATTTCAGCCTCGGAAAGAGCCCTGTTGTAAATCCGGGCCTCTTCGATGAGGGCGTCGATCGCGCCCGGGCCCGGTAGAGTGGGGCCGTTGCGGCCGTAGTGGTGGCGTGTCCCGAAGAAGATATCGGCGCCTCCCGTGCCGAATATCGTTGCCTTGTCTTTTACGAACTGACCGATCTTCTGGATCTTCTCTCCGGCTTCGACCGCTTCACGATATCCGGTGATCCGGTTGCGGCCACCTTCCAGATGTTCGAAGGTTATGGCCAATTTGATCAGTTTGCCGATCGTTTCCTCCGATTCCTCGAATCCGGGAACGAAAGGCTCGAGGCTTTCGCCCTGAACAAAAGGCTCGTCTTCCGACTCGCGGCCCCGGCTGAACGACGCGTTTCCGCCGATCTCCCACTGGTTGGGATCGTATTGGGCGAAATAGATTCCCTCTGAGAAACCACCGTCAATGAGGATGCGATCCACAGTTATGACCGACCCGGCGCTCGCCGCGTCGTCGAGGCTCTGTAGGATCACCCACGATACGAGGGTCTTGCTTCCGATGTCCGGCCCAGTGTATCTCCTCTCGTCGGTAGCCGTGCTCATCACCGCCCAGCCCGTGGACCTGGTGCCTTGCCCGTTCAAGTCCAGTTTGCCATCTGTGACCACGGCATCGCCTTTAAGGAAGAGTTTCGGGAAGTTGCGCATGACGTCGATTGTCTCTTCGCCCGGCTCGAACGTCCACTGACCCACGAGGGATGGGTCGCTAGGTGGCAGCGGCGGATCGTTCCGGTCGTTCGGATCGGTCCCCGAGGCCAGTCTCATTCTGTAGTTCTGTAGTTTGAAGGAAGAAGGAAGAGGGACGACTAGGAGGGCGAGAGAGACGATATTGGCCTCCGTGGTCCGAGGCGTGCCTCTACACTTCCGGCAGTTTCCAGGGGTCGCGCCGTTCCACATCACGCCAGCCATTGGCCTCGGTGTCTCCCGGAAATTCCCACTTCACCGGGTCCCAGCGCAGTTTCCTCCTGTGCCAGTAAGCCTGGTTGCCCAGATGCACGACCGTGACGCTGCGGGCTCCGATTTCCACGTCAGCCACGGGTCTTTGCCTGCTGCGAATGCAATTAATCCAATCCCGGTGATGCCCAGGCGAGTTGTAAAGTTTCACATCGCCGTCACCCAACGGCTCCTTGACGATACTCTCCGGTTCGCTGCTCAAACCGCCCCGGCCAATGTGCAAGGTTCCTTCCGTCCCGACAAAGGTGCATCCCGGGCGTCCACCGTGCGTCATCACGACGCCGTTCTCGTAGACATACTGTACCCCGCTTATGGCTTTGGGATCTTCAGGAGGTATGATTTCCACCGGGCCGGATTCATCCATGCCCAGAGCCCACTGGGCAATGTCGTAATCATGAGCGCCTATGTCGGAATGGGCACCGCCGGAGTATTCCCGGTAGTCGCGCCAGGCGGGAAAATGATTGTGCACTCCGCGGGGGCTGAGCACCGAGTTGTAGGGACGCTTCGGCGCATACCCGAGCCACATGTTCCAATCCAGGCCCGGCTCCATTTCCTCACTCGGCAAATCACAGAAGACGCTGGGGCCGCCTACCCCAACGCTGACGGTTTTGATCTTTCCCAAACGGCCGCTTCGGACGATCTCACAGGCTTGACGGAACGGCCCGAATACACTTGATCTCTGCTGGCTTCCCGTCTGCACGATGCGCTCGTGCTTGCGTGCGGCATCGATGCAGCGCTTGGCCTCGGCGATGGTCAAGGTGAGCGGCTTTTCACAATAGACATCCTTGCCAGCCTTGCACGCTTCGATGATGGGAATGGCATGCCAGTGATCGGGCGTGGCAATGCAAACCGCATCGATGTCCTCACGCGCCAGCAGCTCCCGGAAATCGGAATACTCGGCGCAGCCTTTCCAGTCCTTTCGCTCTGAATAGGCTTGCTCCACGCGGCGCCGGGCATGCTCCCTCCGGTTCTTGTCCACGTCACAAACGGCCAGAGCCTGGACGTCACCGAAACCCAAAAGCGTGCTCAGATGATAGTCATTGGCCATTTTCCCACAGCCGATGAATCCCAAGGTGATGCGCTCGCTGGGTGCCGTCTTGCCTTCCTGGCCGAATACAGCGTTGGGAACGATGTTAGGATATGCTACGGCACCGGCACCGATGGTTTTCAGAAACTGACGGCGAGTGGGACGAGATAGGAGAAAAGGCGTCATGGTGATGATTTGGATTGGGGGTTCGCAGGCGTGGATCTGGATTGGCCGCCATCATACTCCTTGGCGGCGCTCTGACGCAACACTGGAAACGGGGCGGTGCCGAAGCTTTTGATCGTGGCGTTCCTGACGCGGGTGCGACGATGGAGAAAATACTCAACCAGGGTGCCGAGTGCCCGCGGACGGATTCAAAGCACCGTCCCCCCGATCGGACAGAAAAAAAACCATATTCCCGTCTGAGCACCCGGTGCCGCGACTATATTCTGCCTTCGGCCAGCGTAGCCTAGGATAAGAAAGCCGTGCTGCACCAGTGAATATTCGGAGCTTGAATCAAGTCCCGGGCAAACGTAATGTCATTCTGTGAGCGCAACCGACGTCCCAGATTTGCCAGTGATTCGACCGAGTTTCCGACCCGGTGACGCAACCAGCATGGTGGAATTTGAGAGGCAGGGCTCGCTGGTTCTTCCCAGTCGATCGTGGAATGACTACGAGGAACTCGACGAGCTCTTTCAGGACACGGGAGTTCGTGTCCGCTTTCTTCACCACTACATCGAAATAATGGCTCCTATCTCCGAACCCCACGAGTCACGCAAGAAGCATATCGGTTGCCTCGTGGAAGCCTGGTGCGTTGACCGAGACATCGAAATATTTGGCCGGGGGTCGACCACTCTCAAGATTCCACAAGAAGCGGGTGGAGAACCGGACGAATCTTACTGCTTTCACGAGAATAAGAAAAGACCGGATTTGGCTATCGAGATTGCTCTGACGAGTGGGGGACTGAGCAAACGTGCTTTTTACGCGCAGTTTGAAGTTCCGGAACTCTGGATCTGGCGCAATGAAAGGCTGGAAGTGCATGTTTTCGATGAGGCATCAAGGGATTACCAGGAAGCGGAATCGAGTGCCATTCTCAAGGGAATTGACGTTCAAGCTGTCGCGCAGTGCGCGGCATTGCCAAGTATCAACAAGGCGCTGAAAGAATTTCGCAGGCGGACGTCCTCACGAGCCGATGATGTTACGCGATGAAGAAATCCGGCAGAGGAGCGGTGCGGGAGCCTCCTGGCTGGCGATCGGCTTGAGATTTCACCTGGCCAGAAGCTAAATCAACACTTCTCGAATCCGTGTGCCGTGGACATCGGTAAGCCGTCTATCGAGACCGTTGTGGTACCATGTTAGTTTTTCATGGTCGAAGCCGAGAACGTCGAGGACAGTGGCGTAGAAGTCCCAGACGGTGACGGGGTTCACTTCGGCGCGCCGGCCGAAGGGATCGGTGGCGCCGTGGCTGATGCCGCCTTTGATTCCCGCCCCCATCATCCAGCAGGTGAATCCGTCAGGGTTGTGGTCGCGCCCGGAGGTGCCGACCTGGTGCGTGGGCATGCGGCCAAATTCGGTAGTCCAGAGAATCAGAGTGTCATCGAGCATTCCCCGGGACTTGAGGTCACTGAGGAGGGCAGCCGTCGGCTCGTCGAAGATCGGGCAATGGCGCTCGTAGTCGGACTTCAACGTCCTGTGGGCGTCCCAGTTGAGCAAGCCGTCCGCACCCGATGCCCGGGAGGCGCAGTAGAGATTCACGTAGCGCACACCGCGTTCGAGAAGCCTGCGGGCGAGGAGACAATTGCGAGCGTAGGCAGCCTTCAGCGGGTTCCTGTCGCCGGTGCCGTAGCCTTTGTGCATGGCGGTTGATTCGGCGCCAAGATCGGTAACCTCGGGGGCGGACAATTGCATGCGGGCTGCCAGTTCGTAGGCGGCAATACGTGCCTGGAGTTCCGACTCACCGGGATGGTTCGCGGCGAAGTCGGCGTTGACACTCTGAATAAACGCCTGAGTCGCCTCCTCCGTGGCGTCGGAGACAGACTCCGGCCGTTGCAGATTTCGAATCGGCAGATGAGCGGCCATGGTGATGGCCTGATGCTTGGCAGGAAGAAATCCATTCGACCAGTTTGCCTTGCCGTTGGGAGGCTCGCCGCGGATGTCGGGGATTGAGACATAGGCGGGGAGATTGTCGTTTTCACTGCCCAGAGCATAACTGAGCCATGATCCCGCACTGGGAAATCCCTCGGTTGGATGGCCAGTGTTC
>JAQCER010000411.1 GCA_027618625.1 Verrucomicrobiota bacterium | reverse complement strand
CGGGGCGGGTTCGGGTGAGCTGGCTACAGGAAGAACGAGCAGCTTGGGATTTGTCTTACTACCGGTGAGGGAGGCGGGTGCTGATGTGTGCCGCCTGGTGTTTCAGGCAGTGCTTGGTCGGAATCGATTGCGGGTGCGTTACTGGTCGCTGAACAGCGGCAGGGCTAGCTGGCGGGAGATCGTGCCGCACGCGTTCGGGCACGATGGCTACCGATGGCATGTGCGAGCCTGGTGCTGCATCAACAGCGACTATCGCGATTTTGTTCTCAGTCGGGTCGAGGCTTGCGATTCGCTCATGCCGATCGACGAAGGCGATGCGCTTCCGATCGATGTGGCGTGGGAAAGTTGGGAGTGTGTCGAGCTGCGACCGGACAGTCGATTGTCAGAGATCCGGCAGGCTGCGATTCGGCGTGACTATGGAATGAGTAATCGTAGAGTCTTGAAGATTACGATCCGAACGGCGATGAAACCGTATCTGCTGGGCCATCTGTTTTTGCCAGGGGGCACTGGTGCGGGCGCAGGCAACATGGACAACAGCTCGGGACTACCCCGGCATCTTGAGCTTGTGGAGTCGAAAGATGTTTGAGATGCTTTGTCTTCCGGTGAAGAGGACTGGATTCGCCTACAGTTCAAAGCGTTCGGTCGCTCTGATCCGGTATTTTTCACGGTAGAAATCTGGATCTCGTCTCCGCTTCTCCATATACGCTGCCACGAATGGGGCGAAGGCGGCCATCATTTCACTCCATTTCAAATTGGAGGAGGCGTTCCGTCGCGGCATCTGGTCGTAGTCCGGGAAGACGACGTCGTAGACGTTGCGCATATCGTCGGGCTTGGGAGACTCGAGTTGGTCGTTCATGGCATTTTGCTAAGATCGGATTCGAGCTTTCGGAGCAAGCCTTCCCCGCCGAAGCGTAGCACGATCTGTTCCGTCTGGCTATCCCGAACGGAGATGGAAAAGAGCCGACAGACATTGAGAATATCGCTCCAGTCTTGATTGTCTGCTCGGCGGCTATCACTCCGGACAGCCTGAAGTTTCATCGCCACGAAGTGCAACGGATCTGGCAGCCGAGCTGCGATCCCAATTGCCAATTCGATATCCCGACCGACACTATTCAACTTTTGCCACGTGTCCATGCTTACGAGCATCAGGTCCAGATCGGCCAATCTACCGTCTGCGTCAGCATCCTCAAACTGCTGGAATGAGTCAGTCCCGTGGATGAAACGATACCCCATATCCTCGATCAGCAGGCGCCAGTCCCGTCTCGCAGTTTCAGGGATCAACAAATCAATGTCCCGTGTCAGCCGCTCAACTCCATACAGCGTGATGCAAAGCCCCCCGATCACCAGAAACGGAAGATTTTTCGAACCAGCTGCTCGAACAATTTCACAAAGCTGAATCGAAAGCGAAGCGTTTGACCTGTGATCGCTCATAGCGGTGAACCATTGCAGATTGCAAATCGGAACGATACGCCCAATCTGTAAATTTTTTCGGATTTTTGGATTTGGTGCTGGCGGGTCATTCTGCTTTTATCCACAGGTAGTCAACTCCCGCCATCGTCCCTGTCGCCTTGGGATTCTTGGTAGTGATCTTGATCGTCAGCTGGTTCGTGCCAGCGGTGAATTCGTGGGTGCCGAATGAGAGTGGGCCAGTGGTCGTGACGCCGGGATTGAAGCAATCGATGGGCTGGCCGATTTGAGTGCTATTGAGGGAGAGCTGGAGGGTGCCGTAGTCGATGGCCCGGGTGAAGGCGGCGAAGAGTTCGTGCTTGCCCGCTTTGTCGATGTTGAATTCTACAGTGAGTTCGTCGCCGATTTTGGTGCCGGTCCACCAGAGTTGGCTGTTGCCGCTCCAACTTCCGAGAGGGAAGCTGCCCATGGCTTGAGGTTCGGCGTTTCCTGTTTTGGCGATGATCTTGAGAGATTCGCCTTCGAGAGCGCCGCTGACTTTGCCGGATTCCCGGTCGAGGTAGGGGCCTTCGCCGGGGAGGGGGACTTGGGTGGGTGAGGCGAGGTAAGCGATGAGGTCACGGGTCTGGTCGTCGCCGAGGGCAGTGAGGAGTCCGGTTGGCATCATGGAGGTGGGCACTTCGACGGATTCGGCGATCTGGCTTTTGGCGGCAACGTAGGAGTTGTCGACGAGTTGCAGGGTGATCGCAGAATCGGTTTCCCCACGGATCATGCCGGACAGGACACGGCCATCTTTGAGCGTAACGATGTGCAATTGGTAGTCGCGACCGATGATCGCATTCGGATTGAGGATGTTCTCAAGGATGTAGCCGAGCTCAGCACGGTTCGAGCCGGTCAGATCCGGGCCGATGTTGTTGCCGGCTCCGAATAAAGTGTGACAACTCGCGCACGCTTGACTGAACACGAGCCAACCATTTTGCAAGTCTCCCCTGGCGAGCGTCTCTGGAGTGAGCACCTTCCGGTAGCGTTCGATTTCCTCAAGAATTCCGGCTGGTGTCTCATCGATTTTGCCCCAGAGTTCCGCGAGCTTTTCGGAGAGTGCCGCATCGTTGAGGTTCTTGATCTGCCGGGCAATGAAGGACGGCACCTGATCGCGGGACAGGGATTGGTTCTCGATGGCGCTCAGCAATGCGCCGGCGTAGGAAGCGCGTGAGGCGAGCACGCCCATGGCAGCGCGTTTCTCTTCGATGTTGCAGACGGGGAGGGTGGCAAAGATTGCTGAAGGTGTCGCCGAGTGATCGTAAGTGCTGAGCGCCTTCAGAGCATCGAGCCTGAAGGCATCGTCTGCGAGGAGCGTATGCAAGACGGACGGGAGTTCGGGGTCATTGCCTTTGCTGAGGATGGAGAGTGATCGCCTGCGTTCGGCTTCGAGTGCTGCGGTATTGGCAAGAATTTCACGAAGCATGGGGAACGCACTCTGGTCGCCAAAGGCGATGGCGAGTTCCATGAGCATCCTGCGCTGGTCGGCATCGGCCTTGGGTTCGATGGCGGCAAAGGCGGATTTCCACGCCTTGGGCATCGCGAGATCCGCCTGGCTGCGGAGGGACTCCGACAGCCCGGACAGGAGCTGGCTCTGAACATGGGGGGCGGTCGTTTTCATCGCTGTGGCGAGCACGGCTTCGCGGGCCGTTTCTGCGGCGCCGGCTCGGCGAGCGATGTGATTCGTCAGCAGCGGGATTTTGGAATTCGCCGCGACCCGCAGGGCCCGTTGCGAATTTTCGAGAACAAGCGGCTCGGTGCCGAACCAGATCATCTGTGGCAGGTTGTGATCGGACGAGTCTTCGGCATGAGCAGCGAGGCCTTCGATGATGTTCCAGCAATGTTCGCCGGGCAAACGTTGAAGTGCTGATGCCACGTAGAGGCGCACTACGGCCGAGGGATCCTTGTGCGCGAGGTAGGTAAGGTAATGAATGACCTGAGGCGATGCTGGCTCGGTCGGTGAGCGGTCTTCCATGAGCAATTGGACTGCCCATGCGCGGATGTATTCGTCCCGATCGCGAAGGAGGCCGACAAGATCGTCCTCATCGAGTGCGCGAACGGTGTGCAGCGTCCACAATGCGCGCAGGCGTACGGTGGGATCAAGATCCACTTCAAGAAATTTGTAGAGTCTGTAAACGGCATCCTCCGAGAGGCTTCCGTTGCTGATCGAGCGTTCCTGCAACAGGCGGCGGGCCGTGCGGACGAACCATTCGTTCTTTTCCTTATGCATGTTCGCCAGCTCAAGGTCGCTGTTTTCACGCAGATTGACTGGGTAAGGCACATGATCGCCGAAGCGCATGCGATAGATCCTGCCATTGCTACGATCCCAGACTTCCGGGAGCGTCAAATGGCAAGTCTGCTTGTCATACCAATCGATGAAGTAGACGCTGCCTTCCGGGCCATACTTCATGGCGATGCCCATGAATTCCTGATCGTGGGACACCATCAAGTCAGGGCCGTGACCGGCGACCCAGCCCGAGCCGGAACGCGTCAGTTGTTCCTGATTGATGCGATGGCCGTGCAAATTGAATAGCATCGGCCGGCCCCGGTATTCCTCGGGAAAATTGTCACCCAGGTAGATCGACAGTCCACAGTGCGCGTGACCGCCGCCGACCGAGTCGGAATTGTCATTCCCTGCGTGGGGCGTGTCACCAAGGTAATGCCGATGATCAGCGATGGTATCAATGTTCGTGTAAACATGCTTGTTGAAATGGCCCAGAGGATTGCTCTGGCGGAGGTAGTAGCCGCCCTGGACGATGTGCCAGAAATGCGGGATCACACAGGCTTCCGCAAAAAGCTGGCCCTGCTCGTTGAAGTCGATGCCCCAGGAATTTGACGTGCCCTGAGCGAAGACCTCGAACTCGTGGTGGATCGGATGGTAGCGCCAGTAGGCACAGTTCAGAGGAATGCGTTCGTCGTCAGGTGTGCTAGGCTGTCCTACTCGGGAATGGGTGAACACGCCGTGGCAACCGTAGAGCCAGCCGTCCGGTCCCCAGGTGAACGAATTCAATGTCTCGTGCGTGTCCTGATAGCCCCAGCCATCCAGCAAAATGCGCGGCTCGCCGTCCGGCTTGTCGTTACCATCGCGATCAGCGATGAACATGAAGTAAGGGGCCGCGCCAATCCACAC
>JAQCER010000410.1 GCA_027618625.1 Verrucomicrobiota bacterium | reverse complement strand
AGCCAGATTTCAGACAATTCTATCTGCCCCCATTCTCCAGGATTTTAACTCAGAAAGTGAGCTCTGATCCTGCATCCCGTTCGCTTCGTTTGGCGTTCGGGCGGGAATGACAACGCTCCTTCGAATCGGCATACCGGATCCTGCGAATAGAATTTTTTCTCCAAAATCATGGCGATCGGCGTGCATCTGCATGGGTGCGAGGAAATGAGCATCGTCCCAGCCGCCGCTGCCCCAGCTACGATCGGCATACCACAAGCCGGTGAAGACTCTGGCAAACTCGGTGATTTCACGGTTGCCATAGGTCGGGATCGGTTCGCCGTGCTGGTCAAGAATGCGCGATCCATCGGGGTTCAGTTCCCACAGGCCGATGGTGAACAATTGCATCACCTCGCGGGCGTAATTCTCATCCGGGAACTGGTTGACGGCAGGGTTGGCCTTTTCATTGCCGACATGACTGAGGTAGCGGCCCATGATTGGATGCAGCGATACTTCCCGGAGGATGTCCTGGTAGTTGCCAAACGCATGGCGAACAAAGATATCGTAGAAGTTGCACAGGCTCTGTGGGCGCTCGGCCAGTGCTCCATCCTGCCGCGAGACCACCAGGATTTGGCTCAGCGCAAACGCAATGCGCTGCCGGAGCTGATCGTCGGCCTGTGTGGCAGCACGGATGAACGGAGTGGTAGCGTTCTCCCCATGCAGGCCAAAACCACCTTTCGCGTAGTTTGGAATCTGCTGTAGTCCGTCGCGATGATCGCGCTTTATTTCGACGATGTAAGGTTCGTGCAGGTACATCGGAGTATCGTTCATCTGCTTATTAATCCAGGCCTCGTAACCGGTGGTCTGGACTTCGGTGATCTCCTCCATCGTCGCGCCAAACGTCGCCTGACTCAAAAAAACGCGCAGCCTGGGGGCGTGATATCGCAGATTGTGAAGTGTCTCCGGTGTCCTGTAGGCTTTCTACGAATGTCCTGTAATCACCGCTGACAAGCGTTGCACCTGAGAGCGAACGAATCGATGCACCGATGCTGTTTGCTTCGTTGATGTCCGAGCCAAGCTCATTTTCGGCCCAGTCGGAAAGTCCGTCTGCATCGCTGTCGCGGTCTCCTGCGTTTACGCGATAGAAGATGCGCGCATTTTTAGCGGCCAGCGCCTGCTCCACGGAAATCTCGGTATCGCCGTCGCTTCCGGGATCCACTTGGGCCACTGGCTCCCAGTTGTTGAGTCGATCACTGCTTTGCACTTCATAGCGCTTATGCCGTAGACCGGGCCAGCGAAGCCGGACATTGTCGCCATCGACGAGTGACCGCAGAGCAAAACGGGAATCCGCCCGCAGCGGATCAGTGCCAGCGATGCTCTCCTCGCGATTGGTCGCGCCATCACCATCCGCGTCTTCGTCCGCCTGGTGTGCGGCCGATCTTGCTGCAAAACGCATCTCCCAGAGATCGTTCATCCCATTGCTGTCAGTGTCCTCGAGGATCGGAGGCAAGGATGCAGAGAGGGCGAGAGGTGAGGATTCCGAATCGGCAGGGGAATAACCGTGCAAAATCTCCTCGTGATCGTCGGCACCGTCACCGTCGGTGTCGGCGAGATCTGGCCGGGTTCCCATTTGCGCTTCTGTCAGGTTCGTAACGCCGTCACTATCGTGATCTGCGGAGGCATCGCTGGGATCATTGATATTGAGTCCGTGATTAGTCTCAAAGAGATCGGACATGCCGTCGCGGTCGGTGTCATGTGCGGTGATCGGGGCCCCGCCGATGAAGACATCGATGCCAGCGTGACTCCAGACGCTCGCACCACCGGCAAGTCCACGTCGGGAAGTCCACACTGCCGTGCCATCCTGAATCGACTGGCTCGCCGTATAACCGGAAAAGCCGTACGAGGCAACGGTCCGTCCGGTATCCATATTGACGACCGTATAGGTGCCACCCCACGATCCTGTGAGAGGCGATTGCTTGAATTCGCATCGAAAGCTCAGTCGCTGTGAGATGTCGACGGAACCAGTACCGGAGAATCCCAATGCTCGTGTCTTGTCGTCGTGGAACACCCAGTCCGTTTGCCAGATGCCGCCATTTTTGTTGGAAAGAATGTTAGAGCCTGCTGTGAACAGGTAGGTGACTCCATTCCATTGCTTTCGGAAACTCCAGCCGAGTTCGTTCGAGCCGTTCTCGCTCGGGTTCCTGACGACGAAGCCAAACAACATGTCGTTGTCAATGGCGACAGCGGCACCGTGATTCCAGGCAATCTGAACTTCGTCAATACGCCAGCGCCAGGTCTGGTCGATGGCGGAATAGTAGGGGATGGGAATGCGACTCGGCCGACTGCCTGGATCGGTCGGGTCGGTGTGCTGTAGCCACTCGAACTGGTCTCCGTAGCCGTCGCCATCGGAATCGAATTTTGTCGGGTTGGTCGAGGCAGGGATTCCCGTGATTTCGCTACCGTCGCCTATGCCGTCACCGTCAGTGTCAGGATTCGAGGGGTCGGTATGCATAAGTCCCTCAATTTTATCGCTAAGTCTGTCTCCGTCGCTATCCGCGAGCGTTGGCGATGTGTTAGCCGTTTGCTCTGTCACGTTCGAGAGCCCGTCGATGTCAGGATCTTCGGTCGCAGTGGGGGCGAGATTGCCAAAGTAGCGCTGTTCCCAAGTGTCGAGCAATCCATCGCCGTCGGTGTCCGTTTGATCGCCCGGGCAACTGACGACGATCTCGTCCAAAAAGAGATCTTCGGTGGCGCCGGCAGTCCGCGCGGCGAACGCCATGATGTAGGAAGGGTGCGGCGAAAATCCAGGGGTAGCGACGCCATTGAAGACGACGCTGCCGTCTACGGCGAGTGTGGCCAGCCCAGAGCTCGGGCCAGTTCGGATCCAGGAAATGCGTGCGTCATGAAATTGCCCATCGACAGGGATGGCCGCATTTACAAATCCGGCACTCACATCCACACCGTCGATGGCAATATTGTAGCCGTTCTCAGCGGGTTCACCGCTGGCTGCACTGTCCCAGGTATCGAATTCGACTGACAATCCCTTGCCAAAGCCCTCTTCGCCCGCCCATTCGTTCTTAATTATTGGGCCGTAGTTGAAGGAAAATCCGTCTGCGGCCGGGTTCCCGCCCACTGCATCGGCGAGCTTAAAGCGGAAGCGTATTTCAAAGCCGGAATCAGCAAATTCCTGCTGTGGAAGTTTGTAATAGGTTCGCTGTGATTTGACCGAATCTGATGTCATCTGCAGTGCGCCGGACTGGATGCCCTGAAGATCCATGTTGCTCAACAGCAGCGATCCCTCGGCCAGTTGCGTAGTCCCGTCGGCATATTGGTCGAAGTTCTCGGCCCACCTTGAATAGCGAACGTCCGGCCCGGAGTAACTGCCGGGATAGTGTGTGTTGTCGTTGGCTCGGGTGCCGGCTCTGGCTTCGGCATCGTCACCAAATCCATCGGCATCGGTGTCCGAAGATCGCGGGTTGGAGCCCAGCGCGCTCACCTCGAATCCATCGGAGACACCGTCTCTGTCGGTGTCTGCACTTAGCGGATTCGTTCCGTGAGTGCTGGTCTCAGCGGTGTCTGTGAGGCCATCGCCATCGGTGTCGGATTTGATTGGAGAGGTGCGCTGAGCCAGTTCGGCACCGTTCGAGGTGCCGTCTCCGTCGGCATCTCCGTCGGCCGAAGCTGACAGATTCCCAAATAGGTGTGTCTCGGTAAAATCGTCTATGCCATCGCCATCACGGTCGCCCGTGTTTGCTTCCAGCGGATCGAATGGCTGAAGCAGCGCAATGTTGCTCCGGTTGAGTTCGATGTCGATGTTGCTGCTGTCGGTAGCGTAGAAGAGAGCCGCTCCAGCTGAGCCATCCCGATCGAAAGTGACGAACCGCACTTGGTGCAGGCCCTGACTTAAGAAAATGGTGGCGAGCGTCGAGTCTCTCTGCCTGGTCTGGTTGTAAGTGATCTCAGGCTTGCCGTCGTTGAAGAGTATCGCTCCATCATCTGTGCTGAATCCCAAGGTCACTTCTCCAGCAGCTCGCACGTAAATGTTTCCCGTCGCCTCAAGGACGTAATCGTCGACGCCTTGTAAATAGGCACCAAACAATGGGTAGGGTTCTTCACTTTCTGGAAACAGCCAGGTCTGGAATTCCTGCTCCTTAAAATTAATGAATGAATGCCGCGTGCGTGATTCTTCGCCCGTCACGCGCAGCCCGAAATCCAACAGGTCAAGTGCGCCGGTGCGGTCGTCCTGGGTGGAGAGCGATTGAACTTCATCGATGCCCCGGATTTGCCGGACGCTCCACTTGCCAGCATGAAGGAATGGCGAGTCGCCTTCATTCGGGTCAGAGCTCAGCTGGAATTCCTGCAGGTTCGTCCTGCCGTCCAGATCGGAATCCAGATCCGAATCGTCCTTGCTTGGATTCAGGCCATGTGCGCTCTCCCAAGTCGCGGGCATTCCGTCGTCGTCGCTGCTGAGTTCCACGCGGACGTTGTCGATCGCAAGATGCTCGTCGCTTGGGGCACTGCTGACGCGGTGGAGGAACTCGATGGTAAGGGAGTCCGACGTATGCGGAATTCCTGTCAAAGCCGGCGTGCCAATGACATC
>JAQCER010000409.1 GCA_027618625.1 Verrucomicrobiota bacterium | reverse complement strand
CAAGACAACACGCGACACGACACCGCGATGTCGTCCTTACCATCGTTGTCAAAATCGGATGTCACCAGGCTCGATGCCGGAAAATCTGTCCCTGGAAGTTTGTCACTCGTCATATGGAAAGACGTGCCAGGGCCGCCAGCATAGACAACCACCCCGTCCCCCGTTCCCAACAGAAGGTCAGGATCACCGTCACCATTGACATCTGTCTGGGTAATCTCACGTGTGCCTATCTTGCTTGAACTCGCCCCATAGTCGCGCCGCTGCCCAGTTCTCGTCAGGAGGTTCCCATCACTTTCGAGCACTACCACATCCCCAGCGTAACCGGCACCTGCGATGTCATAGTCGCCATCCTGATCAAAGTCACCCGCGGTCATCACTCGCGGTTCGTAGATGAAAGGCACGGTACGAGTAAACTCAAACGTTGATGCGTCGATGCCTTTGTAAAATGACAGGCGGCAATCGAAGTATCCGACCGCAAAGTCGGTCATTCCGTCATTGTTGAAATCCTGCGCTGCGATCGCGAACACGCGACCGCCATCGGCGGTGTCGAAGGTAAGCAGATCCTGAAACGATCCATCAGGATTCCCCAGCCTGACCGAGACCGATCCATTCACGTACTGGTCGCGACCCAGGTTGGCGGTCGAAATGTCCTCTATTCCGTCGCCATTGATATCGCGAAAGTCCAGTGAGCTTGGGAACGTTCCCATTGGAAAGAACATCGGTTCCTTCAGCTTTCCACCCGGCCCCGAGATGCGAACGCTGACGTCGCCGGAAGCGCGATGCGTTTGAATGATATCGTCTCTGCCGTCTCCGTTGAGATCGCGCACGTCCAAAGCCGAGACCTCTCCCGTCTCTGGATAAACCTGATCCAATGCCTGGAATCCGGTTCCCTGCTCGGAAGCAAGGAGGGCACTCACATCTGCAGAACTACTGTTGATCACCACGAAATCCGTGAGGCCATCTGCGTTCAAATCGCCTGCAGCCAGCTCCCGTGGACTCGTGCCCACGGGCATTTCTGACGATGCCACCATGGTGCCCTGCTCGTTCTTGTAGGTGAGCACGCGGTCGAAGTTGCGCAAAACCACGACCATATCATTCCATCCGTCATTGTTCAGATCGGCGAGCTGCACGTAGCGCGGCGCGCCGGGAACACGAATCACCTGGTGCGGCGCAGATTCCAACTCCGCCACACCTGCCGCCCAGGAATCAGCTTTCAGAAGCCGCAGTTCTACCGTTCCCAGTGTCTTATCCGATGTTGCGACCGATGGCACACCATTAGCGCTATTGGCCGTCACGATTCCTACTGTAAGCGCGTGTGCCTGATGAGAAAGTGTCGCCTTGTTTAAAATCGTGCCATCGCCAGCCAGAGTCCAACAGAACCAGGAATTCGCATGCGTGACCAATAGTTGATCCATGGCCGCACCTGGTGCACGGACGGACTCGAGCGAATACACCGGACGGAATCCCCATTGTGAATCAACCGCCCCCAACTCAGGCCCAGCGTCCGCCATCTCGCTGAAACCGCCAACGCCATCGCCAGCATAGAGCACGACTCCCCGTTCCCTCCCAGAAACGGCGACATCCAGTTTTCCATCCCCATTGTAGTCGCCAGTCGCGATGTTACGCGAGGTCGGCCACGCCACGATCGGAGCCCCGGGCACAAACCTGCGACTCCCCTGATTGATGAACACATGCACCAATCCCTCATGCGGCCCAGCTGCCAGAAGGTCAGGCCTGCTGTCACCATTCACATCAGCAGCAATCAGTTGTCGAAGCGTCAGCGAAACCGTGCGCAGGTGAACCGCCGGGTCGAATGCCAGGCCACCCTGCCCGTAAGCCACTGAGATCGTCCCATCGAGGTTGCTGGTAGCCACGTCCAATTTGCCATCGGCATCAAAATCCACCAGCGCAAGTCCCTTTGGCCCTTCCCTGCCCGTATTGACGGCCGGATCTCCAACACCGATTCGATCGACGAATTTTACCAGATTATCGAACAACTGCGCGCCAGCATTCGGCACCAAAAACACAGCAAAAAAGAAAAAACCAACACTCGACGGGATTTCATAGTGCTCATTGATTGGACAAAGTTACCAACTTCTCCGCAAGAGGCCAGCACCATAGATGCATCAAATCGAAAGTTTTTGAGAAATCCCTTTTTCAGGCATCAAATTCGTGACGGAACTGACAGGACTTCCGATTGTAATTTACTCAGTTTACTCTGTTCTTTCGCCTGAAGGAAAACTCTAGCCTGGGTTATTCATGAACGATCGTAGCGAGACGCAGCAAAAGGCTTCATTTGCAAGGCGCGGCGCCACTTTTTCGGCTGAGAGCGTATAGGCATACGTTGATGTCGAAAAATGGCGCGCAACGCAGCAAATGGAGTCTTTTGCAAGTCGCAGTAGATCGCTCATGAATAATCCAGGCTAGGCTTGAAGGAGCCCACGATCCCGGGTCAAATCGGGTCAATGAACAGGAATTGCCTCCTTCCGCTCGTGGCGGAAAAGCAATTGCCCAATTGCCCAGCTACCATCTCAATGAAAAGAATCCAAAGAATCCTGATTTTCCTCCTCACTCTGGCACCGCTCGTCGCCGCGGCTGAACCGAAGGTGCTTGAAGTCGGCGAGAAGCCTGAGAGCGTCTGCCGCGGCTTCAATGGCAAACTCTACGTCACGATCATCGGTGGCGAGGAACCGGGCGATGGCGGGATCAACGTGATCGAAGGCGACAAGGTCTCGGAGTTCTGCCGCGGAATGAACTCGCCGAAGGGAATGGCTTTCGTTGGCGGCTACCTGATCACGGCGGACGAGACCATCGTCTGGAAGGTCGATTCGAAGGGCGCGATCTCCAAGCTCGCGGAGGTGGACGATTTTCCCAATCCAGTCGAGTTTCTGAATGATGTCGCCGCGAGCGCCGATGGAAAAGGCGTATACGTGACCGAGATGAGTCATCCGAAGTGGATGTTCAATCCGCAAGGCGAACGCCAGCTGTGGCCACTAGACAGCCCGGAAGCGAAGCCGCCGATGACCGGCTGCGTCTACAAAGTAGGCCTCGACGGCGCGATCAGCCTGGCAGTGCCAGCTGGCGACAAACGCATGCCCGGCCCTAACGGAGTCACCACGTCCGAGATCGATGGCAGGGAGATCCTGGTGATGGGCGATTTTTTCACGGGCCGCATCGTTTCTTATGACGGCGAGAAATTCGAAATCCTCGCGAGCGGAATGCGCGGCGCCGACGCGGTCTCGGTGACGGCGGACGCGATCTTTGTATCCAGTTGGACGGTTGGGAAAGTGTGGCGGTATGATCGGAAGAGCGCGGAGCTGAAACTGCTGTCCGAGAAATTCACGACAGCCGCGGATTTCTTCCATGATGTCGGGAACAAGCAACTCGTCGTCCCGGACCTGATGGAAGGAACGGTCACGTTTCTCCCGCTGGATTGAGATTTGCCAGATTGAGATTTGCCAATGGGTGCGAACTTCGGGAATCTGTATAAACCATTTGCCGCGCGGGGACGAATGCGGATCCTGAGTGAGGCGCTTCTGGCTCATCTTGAAGCAAAAATGCCGAGACCATTCGTATCATCTGTGTATGATGGGCGGATGTGCAAAACTCTGCTGTCTTTCGTTTTGGCGCTCATCTCCCCCGTGACCCCCGTGCCCCAGTTGTTTGCCGACGATTCTGCCAAGGTACCAGACGGCTACACGCTGCAGTATGCATGGGATTTCTCGGACGAGAAGAGCCTGGAGTCATTTGAGTTCTCGGACCCGGCGGCGTGGCGTTTGGCCAAGTCGGGCGAGAGGTCCGTGCTGGAACTGTATCGGGGCAGCAAGTACCGTTACAAGGTTGACTCGCCGCAGAGTATCGCCCTTCTGGCCACCCGTAAATTCGGCGACTTTGTATTGGAGTGCGAACTTCGGCAGACGAGCCAGGAATACGGTCACCGGGATTTCTGCGTCTTTTTCGGCTTCCAGAATCCGAGGCATTATTACTATGCGCACTTTGCGACCACGACAGACCCGAAGGCCAACCAGATCTTCGTAGTCGATGAGAAGCCGTTTACAAAAATTTCGAAGATAACCAATGCGGGCAATGCATGGGGCGACGGGTGGCATCGAGTGCGGCTTGAGCGCACGGGCGAGGTCATCAAGGTTTATTTCGACAACATGGATACGCCGGTGATGGTGGCTGAGGACGGGCGATTTGGCGTCGGGTATGTTGGCTTTGGCAGCTACAACGACACTGGAATGGTCGCCAAGGCGAGAATCTGGGCGCCAACGGCACAGACGGTTACGGTTGAGCGCACAGGAAAGCTGTTTGAGGCAGAAAAGCCATGATGCCGGCAGAGCAGGGCGATGCAGCCGCCCTGACAGTCAAGCGAACCACTGCTTGTGAGGGCCGCAAGGGCGCGCGAGGTGATTGACTTGAGACTCGATGAACCTGCGCGCTTGTTGAACGAAATCGTTGTATAAAAACGAGACAACTGCGAGAATCCCATCGCCCGTACCCTATCTTTTCATCCCCAAACCGCCAATTCTGTCCCCTATTAATTCAATATGACGAGCAACCCTGTCACCGGGAAAACCCCTCTTAAAACGTTTGGA
>JAQCER010000408.1 GCA_027618625.1 Verrucomicrobiota bacterium | reverse complement strand
CCAGCTTTGCGCCATTAACGGCACCGGTCAGCGTAAGCGATGCAGATTCGTTGAACGCGCATGAACACGCATCACTAAGACGAGAGGCCAGATAGATCTCGCGCTGCGGCTCGGTCGTTGAGACGCGCAGCGGAGCCAGAGACTTTTTTGCACCTTGCTCCGCAAGCTGCGCCTCCGTGTGTACCGATCGATCTGGTGCTCGCAGTGCTGATAACGTTGGGGGCGGACCCGTCAGCCTTTCGCCGACCTCAGTATCGAGCGGCCTCGCCTTTGCAAAGAACCCCGCCTCACGCATCTCGTTGGCCGACTGCTTGAATGCTTCGATCACATAGTCAAGATCTTCATCGCTATGTGCCGCAGTCACGTATGACGGGAATCCTTCAAGCATGAACACGCCCTTCGATCGAAGATTGTAGAACATGAGGTTGCCATACTTCTCGTCCTCTCCCATCCGCACAAACATCAGCGAACCAAAGTTCGGCATGCGCACGGGGATTTCCTCTTCAACGAAAAAGTTATCAACGGTTTTGGCCAGCTTGTTGCCCTTGGCATTCACAGTTGCCCAGAAGTGCGGTGTCTGATCTTTGAAGAACTGCAGCATCGCCTTCACCGTTGCCATCGCCAGAGGATGCCGAACAAAAGTTCCGGCAAAGAACGTGACCGGCTTCTCGGGGAAAGAATCATCCCCGTACTGCCACATTCCACCATCGAAGGTGTCCATGAACTCCGCCTTTCCGGCAACGACACCCAGCGGCATACCACCGCCAACGACTTTACCATAGGTTGCCAGATCAGCCTCGACACCGTAGAACTCCTGGGCACCACGGGGGCCGGAACGGAAACCCGTAACCACTTCATCAAAAACGAATAAGGTTCCAGACCTCTGGGTGATCTCACGCACCTCACGAATGAATTCGCGCGGCTGAAACTCCGGTCTCCGACTCTGCACCGGCTCTACGATCACCGCGGCCAGCGTATCCGCAAGTTCCCGGATGATCTCCAGCGACTCGTCGGTTCCATAAGGAAGCACGATCATGTCTGCCACTGCACGCTTCGAGATTCCAGGGGCGACCGGCAATGATTTCAAATTTTTCCCCTTGTTCACACCGCGCACTAACACTTCATCAAAGTTACCGTGATAGTCCCTGGCAAAAATCACGATCTTCTCCCGGCCCGTTACCGTCCGAGCCAGCCGCATCGCCGCCTGCACCGCTTCTGATCCGGTGTTCACAAAGCTGGCACGTTCGTTGCCGGTCACTTCACAGAATAATTTCGCAGCCTCAAGAGCAAGCATGCATTGCGGCCCGACTTCAAACCCATGATCAAGTCGATCGCGAATGGCGTCCAGGATGAAATCTGGTGAATGGCCGAGGAAGCCCGGGCCGAATCCGTTCAAGATGTCGATGTATTCGTTTCCGTCGGTATCAAGAAGACGGGAACCTTTGGAGCGAACGGTGATGATCTGGTAGACCATTTCCTTCCACGCACGATTGAACCCAGAAGCAGTGCGTGGATCAGCGTGCCATTGCCGGAATTCCTGCGTCAGCGCTTTCGACTTTGCAGTCCGCGCGTTGTACCTCTTTACCAAGTCGTCGAGGAACTTTCGCTGACTCGGTGTCATGTCGTCGTCGCTGCTCGATCGATCGATCACCGTAGCCGGGCCAAACTTCACTGGAGCTGCTGGCTCTTCGGCCTCGTTCTCTGATGTCGAAACAGGAACTGCTGCTGCTTGTTCCTGAACAGGTTGCGCAACCGGAGCAGAAGCAGCTGGTGCAACAGCAGGCATCTGCATTTGCGGCCACTGAGGCAGTCCCATGGGCGGCATCATCCCCATTTGGGCCATCTGCGCCATCTGCGCCACATGCGCCATCTGCGCCATCTGCGCCATCTGCGCCACATGCGCCATCTGCATCTGTGCGATTTGCATCGGATGCATCATCTGCGGCTGCGGCATCCATGAATTGGCGTAAGGATTGTAGCCGTAGGGCTGCTGAGGCATTTGCATCGGCATCTGCATGGGTTGCTGCGGCATTTGAGCCCACTGCTGCTGCTGGCCTGGTTGCATCGGAACATTGGCGGGAGCGGCCGTTGGTGCCACTACTTCTTCGGCAGTGCTGTCGAGGGAAAACTTTGATGGATCGACTTTGCCTTCGAGATAGCCCGTGAGGGCTTCGATACAGGTGAATTCATCGATCAGTTGCCGCAGCGTCACACTGATACCAAACCTATCCTTAAGCTCCTTGCCAGCCTGGGTCAGCAACAGCGAATCAAATCCCATTTCAAGAAACGATGCCTGTGCATCCATTTCTGATGGATCGATTCCAGAGAGATCGCTCAGGACGTCTTTAAGTTCACTTTCGAGGCGGCCTTTACGGCCAGCGCCAGCATTTGGTTGAGATGGATTTTCGCTCATGTTGTGTGTCTCGTTTGTTAAATTCGGATGTGCCACTGCGGATAAAGCCGGAGGCGCATAAAATGGTTGAGGCATCTGTGGCCAGCTCACCGTTGGCTGTGCGATTGGCACTGGCATCAGAGGTGACTGCGGGGCAGCAGGTGCTTCCGGCACTGCAGGAACTGTCGGCTCCACCCAGAAGCGCTTCCTTTGAAATGCATAGGTAGGCGCAGCGGCCATGCGCACCGCGCGCCCTGCGTGCAGGCGGCTCCAGTCGATCGACAGCCCACGCGCCCACATTTCCCCTAAAGAATTGAGCATGTGTAGATCACTACGATCATTGCTGGACGGATGCGGGAGCGTGGCCAGAGCCACCTGGCTGGACTTTCGCTCGGGATTTTGGCCTGCCAGAGTCGCCAGGGTCCGCCCGGGCCCCACTTCCAGCAGGATCGTGTCGGTCATTTTCCAAAGCTGCTCTGCGGCCCCGAAGAACCGCACCGGCTTGCGCAGATGCGATGCCCAGTAGTGTGGATCCATTGCTTCTCTGGTAGACAACCAGTCATTGGTAACGGTCGAAAGAATGCGAATCGATGGCGCGTTCAGTTTTGCCTTTGCTACCGCAGCCTCGAACACCGGTACGATGGGATCCATCATCCGCGAATGAAATGCATGGGATGTGTGCAACGGCTTGACAATTACATCGTCAGACTCCAGACGCCGAACGAAATCTTCCGCCGCACTGTAAGGGCCGGCGACTACACAGGATGCCGCACCATTCACAGCAGCCAGATCAAGCTCCGTGCTCTCAAGGTAAGGGAGAATGCCACGCTCGCAAAGCCGCACCGAGAGCATTGCCCCCCCGGGAAGATCAGCCATCAGTTTGCCGCGAAGTGCGATCAGCCGCAGAGCCTCTTCAAAGGAAAAGACACCAGCCGTACACGCGGCCGCGAACTCACCGATACTGTGCCCGACCATGCAGGACGGTTCGATTCCCCAGTGCCTCCACTGCCGTATCAGCGCATACTCAATGGTGAAAATTGCTGGCTGCGCTAAGCTGGTATTCTTTAACCTTTCGGCTGCCTGTTGCGCTTGGGATTGCTCTGGATAGATCAGCTGTCGAATGTCTTCACCGATTTCCTCAGCAAGAATTTCCGCGCACTGGTCGAGAGTGTCTTTGAACACCGGAAACGTCCGATACACATCAGCAGCCATGCCAGGATGCTGCGAACCCTGCCCCGGGAACAAGAGTGTCGGGACTCCACGGCGCCATAACAAATTTCTCCGCAGCCAACTCTGGTTGATTCCAGTAGCCCGCTGCCAATCCGTCGCCTCCCGTGCAGAGTTCGCCTTGCTCTCCCGGAGCTACGGGGTTGAGTTGATCATCGAGAATGAAAACCGAAGTGTTTGAGATTGGGCGTCCAATCGAGAGTGCCCCTCCACTTTCCGTTTCTTTGATCGTTATACGGTTGCAACAGGTAAAAGTGGTGTTCTCCGTTGGCCCGTAACCGTTGATCAGCCGGAGATCCGGAAACGCCCGCAACAGCTTTGCTGCGCGCGCGGGCGAGACCACGTCGCCGCCCGTCAGAAGCTGTCGCAGTTTGCCCAGATCCTCTGGACGATCATCGACCATCGCGTTGAAGAGGCCCGCAGTAAGCCACATGGTTGATATCTTGTAGTCCTCGATGGCACGACCCAGAGCTCGGAGTGATGGATCATCGTTCGGCATGATGACCAGTTCCCCGCCGTGCAGGAGGGCACCCCAGATCTCCAACGTTGAAGCATCAAAGGCAACGGGAGCGTATTGAAGAATGCGCTCATCCGGACCTAGATCCATGAAATTCTGTCCGATTACCAGGCGCACCACCGCCCGATGCGGGATCACCGTACCCTTTGGCTGACCAGTCGAACCAGAAGTGTACATCACATAGGCCGGTGCCCCCCCCAAGTCCTGCAGGCAACTTGTCGCACAACATCCCTCTCCCTGCGTCCCAGGGAATCGTGATACAATCAGGGATCCGGGAAGTAAGCGCCGCAAACTCTCCGATCAGAATTTGGATCCCAGTATCGGCAACCATGAACTCGAGTCGATCCAGCGGATAGGCGGCGTCCAGGGGAACATATGCAGCCCCTGCCTTCAGGATCCCTAACAATGCAACAGGAAATTCGATCCGCCGCTCTGGGGCAATCCCCACCAGATCACCGGGCCGGACACCGGCCT
>JAQCER010000407.1 GCA_027618625.1 Verrucomicrobiota bacterium | reverse complement strand
CACCGTCTCCGAATACTGCGCGGACCTGATCGAGGGCATTCGCCAGGTCACGGATCAAGCTGGCGTCCCGAACCCTGACATTATCACAGAATCAGGTCGTGCGATCGTTGCCTACTATAGCGTGCTGGTTTTCAACATCCTTGATGTCACCAAGATGGATCCGGTCGCTCCGCCAACGATCTCCATCGAGAAACCTCACCACATGTCATTGAATCTGGCAGATCTGGTCAACACGATCGACGAGATGCCCGCTACGGAGTGCTACAACGATGCCCGCTACTACTACGAGCAGATTCGTTCCCTGTTTTACCATGGGGTTATCTCGCTGCGTGAGAAGGCCCACGCCGATGAAGTCTACTGGTATGTTACCCGTAAGGTACTGAGACTGCTCGACGAAAGAGACGAAGCAGTTCCTGAGGATCTCCAGGAATTGAGTTCGCACATGGTCGACTACTACTACGGAAACTTCAGCATTTTCCAGTCGCTGCCCGATTCATGGGCGATGCACCAGGTCTTCCCCATCATGCCAATCCACAGGCTCAATGAAGAACCGACGCGGAAAGCAGTGATTTCGGATATTACCTGCGACTGCGACGGACTCCTCGACCGGTTTGTGTCTGACGACTCCGAGCCACAACAGTCCCACCTGCTTTTGCACTCCCTGGAAAGTTCCGGGACTGAAGCAACACAAGATTACTTCCTCGGCGTGTTCCTTGTGGGTGCCTACCAGGAAACGCTTGGTGACCTGCACAACCTGCTGGGCGATACCAATGTCGTCAGCGTCACTTACGAAAATGGCGAGTTGAAACATGAGGTCAAACTTTTAGGCGACACCGTCTCGGAAGTTCTGAGCTATCTGGAATATCGCGAAGACAACTTGCTGGAGTTATTTCAGGAATCGGTCGAAACCGCGATCTCGAGCGGTGGCCTTCCGGCGGAAAAACGGGATACGATGATGGCCACGTATCGCAAAATACTCAACAGCTACACCTACTTCGCGCGCTGGCGCAGCAAGCCCTCGCCAAAGTAGGGGCGTGAAGTAGGGGCATAGGATCCGTTCGGAAGTTAAGTTTAGTTTAAGACGAGCGCTGGTTCCACTCCACGCAGTCCCGGTACCGGATCAGTGAGCCACCAAAGATGTCCAGGGCACTGCCAATAGTCAGATCCACGGCACCTGCGCTGAGATCATTCACCAGAGTAAGGTCATCGATCCTGCTGGCACCGCCAGCGTAGGTAACCGGGATCTTGCCCCATTCGCCCAGCAGTCGAATCAACGCCTCGTCCATGCCGCGGCACTTCCCTTCGACGTCCGCTGCGTGAACAAGAATTTCCGCACAGTAGCCAGCGAAGAAGTCGAGACTTTCGTAGCTCAGCGTAACATCAGTCAACGATTGCCACCGGTTCATCGCGACGACCCAGCCTTCGCCGTCGACGGCTCGACAGCTCAGATCGATCACCAGCCGCCCTTTACCTACAGCTTTCGAAAGCTCCTGCAGTCTGGCAACATCCAGCCGGGAGTTTTCGTCAAAGATCCACGAAGTTACGATCACGTGACTGGCTCCCGCCTCCAGATAGGCCGCAGCATTGTCCGGCCGAATCCCTCCACCGACCTGGAGGCCTCCAGGATAGGCCTGGACGGCATCCAGCGCCGCATCACTGTTACCTGGCCCCAACATGATGACATGTCCACCCTCTATGGAATCATCACGATACATGCCCGCGAAGTATGAAGGTGACAGATCCGTCTCAAAATTTGTCTGCACTCCTTCCGCGGTATCGAGCGTGCTGCCGACAATCTGCTTCACTCGCCCCTGATGGAGGTCAATGCATGGGCGGAATTTTGTCATACAGCTTTAGAGCAAGGAATCGACTTCAACCCTCGACGGCGCAGGGCGCTGAGGCTCAAGTCGCGAGCTTCGCGCTCCATCTTTGCATCGGCGTAGCCATTCCAGAGAGTGTCGCGGAGATACAGCCTGAGAAACCTGAGAATTCCATGCGCTCTCTCATACTGGGAAGTATGCACAAGCTCATGGACAAGCAGTTCAACGTTCCACCGGGACTCAGACTGCAGATAGATGCCGTAGCGCGCAGTCAACCCCAGTGCCCGCGAAGGAAAATGACCGATCATCGGCGCCAACCACTTGGTCACCCGGTCGAATGGAAAAGGGACTTCTTCGACACCGAGCAATCGAACGCGTTCAGGAAACTGGACGCCAGCCAATCGCGCAATCTTCAACTCATCATCAGACAACGCATCGCCGAGCTTGCAGATCCTGAGCTCCTGCCGCCGCACCCAAAGCGCAACCAGCACCGCGCCCATGTCCGCCAGCGCGGCCACTGCAAGGCGCTTGAGTATCAATCGGCCTGTCATACGATTCCCCACCTCATGGCAATTTTTCGCAGTTCATTTTCAATGCACTGAACCCCGTCCAGCCACTGGTGTCGACACCTTTTGCAAACGCGATCACACCAAAGGATCGCCCCATGATCCCCGGGTGGGTCAACGTTTGGAATTGGCGGATCCACTTCCGATCCATCCCCGCTTTCCTTTCTGCCTCAGTTTTCTGCAGCAGAGGGGCGGCAAGACGCGTAAGATAAGCGCCCTGATCAGAAAATCCGATACGGCTGAGGCCCGCGCTCTCACCTGCCTTCATGACCGCAGTCCAGTCGACGTGAGCAGTGATGTCCCGTTCCCCCGGAGTCACGAGCGGATCGTCATCCGCTTGATGGCCACTGAAACAGCGCAATGTCCCGTCAGTCCGTCCTGGGGCGTAGTAGTCGTCGGCGAAGAGGCCATAGTCGACGATCAGAAGCATCCCCTTGTCCAGAGTCGCCGCTGCCGATCGGATCCAGGGAGCGATCTCCAGACAAAGCTCGGTGGTGTAACCGTCAGGATACGCTCCGGACGGGATGCGGATGGCAATCGCCTGCTCCAGTTCCGGTGATGGAGGTCGTTCCTCCATCGCCAGGTCACCTCCCTCTTCCAGTCTCACCCAAAGTTCCTTCCACCCATCGGACCTGAAACGGATCCGGTGAACCGGGAACGCATCCAGGAGTTCGTTGCAAAGAAACAGTGCGGCGCTGCCTTCGCCTACATCTTCGACGGAATCACAGAAGTCGATTCTTGGATCCAAGTGATTTGATCGAAACGGATACGGATCACAGACCGTATAGCGGACACAATTTGCAAAATCGGAGAACTGGGCATCTACTGCGTCAAGCAGGTCACGGGCCAGTCGGGCGTCGTGCCCCCCTTGCTCGATTATGCGGAAAACGGATGGCCGACCGAGCCGTTCCCACACTTCGACTGCCTGGTGGGCCAACAGCTGACCAAACAGGCTCCCAACCGAGACACTGGTAAAATAGTCGCCGGCTCGTCCGACCGAGGCTTTACCTGCACCGTAGTATCCGGCTTTCGCATCATACAGAGAAACCCACATGAACTCGCTGAATTTAAGCGTATTACAACCAGAAGACCGGTCCCGAAAGGCTTCGTGAAACGCCCCTAGAACTGACATATTCCTGATTCAGGTTCCTTGATTATTGTTTCAATCACTGTAAGAAGAGAGGGATCACCATCGTATGACTGGTTACCGCTTTGATCGGGCCCCAATCAATCAATTAAACAGAAAACTCCACCAGTCTACTCCCTCAAATGATTGGAGATTTGATAAAAACCGACCGCAAACAAGCGAATCGGGTGCGCATCTATAAGAGGCCGATCTACCGCCGGCGGTGGTTTATTCGGCTCTCTTCGTTGTGCTTAGCACTCGCGATCATTGGCATCGTCGGAGTCATTCTCTTCCTGAAGCCCTATAAAGAGCGCGCGGACGACTTCGCTCTGGAGAGCCTGAATCAGCTGGACCGCACCAGTGTCATCTTCGACCGCACACAGGAAGAATTGGGCTCACTCTCTCTGGAGAACCGGCGTCCGGTGACGTTGGATGAAATCCCTTACCAGGTGATCCAGGCGCTTACCGCGCAAGAGGACAGCCGCTTTTTTGAGCACAATGGTATAGACTATATCGGCATTGCCCGGGCAATGTGGTTGAACGTAAAAGCCGGCTCGATCAACCAGGGTGCAAGTACGATCACCCAGCAGCTTGCCAGAAACTCGTTCCGTGATGGCCTGGGCTTTTCGAAAACGGTTGATCGAAAGATCGCCGAGGCGTTTGTCGCTACTCGCATTGAGCGTCACTTCTCGAAGCCACAAATTCTGGAGCTTTACCTCAATCGCATTTACTTCGGTAGTGGATTTTACGGGATCAATGCGGCATCACTCGGCTACTTCAGCAAGCACGTCAGTGAACTCAGCGTGCCGGAAGCCGCGACCCTTTGTGGCTTGATCAAGAGCCCGCATGCTTTGTCCCCCCTGCGTAATCCCATGGGATGCCGTCAGGCGCGGAACATGTGCCTCCACCGCATGTTTGTGGAGAAGATGCTGACAGAGGAAGAATACAATCGCTATTCCTATTCCATCCTTGAGACCCGCCCGACACCGTCCGACAACAAGAGCAACTACGCATTTGCCGCAATCAGTCAGGAAGTCATTGAGAAGCTTGGTTCGGAACGCGCCTCAACGGGCGGCTTCAAGATCTACACCACGATCGACA
>JAQCER010000406.1 GCA_027618625.1 Verrucomicrobiota bacterium | reverse complement strand
GCAGGGCCCCGATCGCGATGCCAAGTCCAAGCAGACCGGATTGCTTCAAGAATGGCCCTCCGGCGGCCCGGCAGTGGCGTGGAAAATCACCGGTGTTGGCACGGGCTACGGCGCTCCAGCGGTAGCAAATGGCCGTCTTTATGGAATGAGCAAGATCGACGACAAGGACGAAGTGGTCTGGGCGCGTTCCGAGGCGGATGGCTCAGAGATCTGGAGCCAGCGGATTGCGGCTGCAGAAGAGGGTGGCATGCGTCAGGGCATCGAAGGCGCTGGCTGCACGCCGACGGTTGACGGCGACAGGCTCTATGTGATCGGCCATGGCGGCGATCTTGTCTGCCTCCAAGTGAGCGATGGAGCCATTGTCTGGCAAAAACACTTGATTAGGGATTTCGGTGGGAGCCTTCCAACGTGGCGGTACAATGAGTCACCACTGATCGACGACAACAAGGTGATCTGCACGCCAGGGGGAGTCGATGCAACGATGGTTGCGCTGAACAAGATGACGGGAGAAGTCGTTTGGAAATGCACGATCCCTGACGATGCGAGGGCGCAGCCCGCCACCAAGCCAACACCGGAAGCGCCGACCGATACAACAGCGGCAAGCGCTGATTTCGAGCCCGAGGTGGTGATCGCGTCAGGCTCCGAGTGGACGTTTTTCGACAATGGTGCCCGTCAGGATGCGGACTGGATGAAACCCGAATTCTCTGATGAGGCTTGGAGTAAAGGTGCCGCGCAGTTGGGCTACGGGGATCGGGATGAGGCCACCACGATCAGCAATGATGCGGCAGGTTACCCGACCTACTACTTTCGCCGCAGCTTTGAAGTTAAGGATCCGGCAAAGCTGAAACCGTTGGTCGTCCGCTTGCTGCACGATGATGGCGCTGTCGTCTATCTCAATGGGAAGGAAATTCTCCGCGACAACATGCCGGAAGGCAGCATTTCTCATGACACCTTTGCCAGTTCCACAACGCCTGCCGAGAATGGTTTTCATGTCTATGATTTGAGCACGGAAAAGCTTCTCGCGGGCCGGAATGTCATTGCTGTCGAAGTGCATCAGGCGGACGCCGAATCCAGCGATGTCAGTTTCGACTTGGAACTGCGCGAGAAGATTCCTGGCAAAGACAAACTTGGAGCGCCTGAACCCGATCGCCGTAGAGGCGGAGGTGGCGGAGGTGGTGGCTTTGGTTCATCAAGTGCCGGATATGCCTCTGCGATTGCCATTGATCACGACGGACAGCGTCAATATGTGCAGCTCACAGCTAAGACCCTCGCAGGCGTTTCCGCCGCAGACGGGAAGCTGCTGTGGCGTTACGACAAACCGGCCAACCAGATGAGTATCAACTGTTCGACGCCGATCTATCTGGACGGATTTGTGTTCGGAGCTTCAGCCTACAACAATGGCGGCGGGCTGGCGAAACTGGTCTCTGACGGCAGCGGCACCTCCAAAGCGGAAGAGGTTTGGTTTTCCAGCGATATGGAGAACCACCACGGCGGCATGGTCGTCATTGATGGCGCTCTTTATGGAGCGAACGGCGGCAATGGGGGCGGTTATCTCGCTTGTCTAGACTTCAAGACAGGCGACGTCCTGTGGAACGAGCGCGATCGCGACAAGCGTCGGGCGGAGAAAGGATCGATCGCCTTTGCCGATGGGAGAATCTACTATCGCACGGAGGACGGCGTTGTCCTCCTCATCGAGCCTAACAAAATGCAATACATCGAACGCGGCCGCTTCGAGCAACCTGACCGCACGCGGCAACCCGCGTGGACGCATCCAGTCATCGCCAACGGCAAACTCTATATCCGCGATCAGGATACGCTCTATTGCTACGTTGTGAAAGGCCCCTCCAAATAACCTCCGTGTTGTATTTTTCTATGAAATTCATGCTCGCACATTCAGTCGCAGTCGGCCTGACCTTCGCACTTTTCTCAAAGGTCGAAGCCAGTGTCGTCATCAATGAAGTTTTCTACAACGCGCCTAACGAGCTGAGTGATCTGGAATACGTTGAGCTGCACAATACCGGGGATACGACCGTCGATCTCTCTGGCTGGAAGCTAACCAAAGGGATCAAGTTTACCTTTCCCGGGGAAAGCAGCATCGCTCCGGGTGGGTTTCTGGTAGTCTGCAAGGATGTGAAACTGTTTTCGCGGTTTTACGATGAGGTGGAACCACTCGGTGCATACGACGAATCGCTCAGAAACGGCTCTGACAAGATCAATCTCCAAGACGCTATAGGCAAAACCATCGATTCCGTCGAATACAGTGACCAGTTCCCCTGGCCAGTGAGCGCCGACGGCTATTCGGCTTCGCTGGAGCGGATCTGTCCGGCCGTGGATGATGACTCGGTTGCCAACTGGGCGCCCTCAGTCTTGTCTGGCAACTACGATGCCGAGCCGGCGGGCACGCCCGGGAAGAGAAACTCAGTGTTTCAGGAAACGCTTCCTCCTTTGATCACGTTCATCGAATCCTCGGCCGAGGATGTCGCCTTACCTGGAACTGAAATCGCGATGAAAGTGAGCGTCGAGGGAGCACGCGATGTGGCGCTGCTCTACCAAGTGGTCGAGCCCGGCACGCGGAAGTGGCAGTGAAGATGGAAGGGCAAGGCACCGAGTATGCTGCCTCCATTCCAGGACAACTTGATGGACGAATGGTGCGTTACCGAATTCGGGCAACGGGCGAATCTGGAGCGGTGCGCCACTTTCCCGCTGAAAACGAGATTCGTCCGGCGCATTCCGTCTACATTTCTGAACCGGTCAAATCCGGGGCCATTCCGGTCGCTCACTTTTTCAACGTCGGCGAGAAAGAATTCGAGAGAGGCGCAGCCTACCGCACCGAATTGAGTCGTCCGCAGCCAAGAGAGACCGGCGGCTTCGGTAGACCGGGCGTTCGAGGCAATCGTGAATCACCTGAAGAACGCGCGCGTCGTGAAGCTGAGCAGCGCTTGAGTGAGGATGCACTCTCGGCAGCGTGGGAGGCGCTGACGTTGAAGGATTCTCAACCAGCAGAAAAGCTTGGCGTTCTACTGCCAGCATTTCGTGGCGCACAGAAATCGTTGAGTGAGCTACGGGAGGAATGGCGCTCGGCGGAGGATGTCGAGAAGGCAGCGGAAAGGATCGATGAACAAGTTTCTCTGTTGAAAGAAACGTTGATCACGGAATGTGCGAAAGCCCTGAACGCGGAGCAACTGGATCCGCTGAAGAAGATCGGAGATTCGGAGGCAGAAGGAGGTCGGCGACGCGGTCGTGGCTTTGATCCAGGGCTTCTCATGCGTCGCTTCCTCAATCTCGAGAAGAGTTGGTTTCAGGTTTCAATGAATGGTGACGTCACTCAGGCCCAGCTTGCAGAGGCGAGGCGGGTCGCTGTGGCCGCCATCGAAAAGAGAGACAGCACAACGATCGAGACCAACGATGAAGGATTTCCTGATTTTGAAACCATTACGCAAACCGTGCAGAGCCAGCAAGAAGGATTCCTCAAGGAACTGGAGGCGACGCTCGGGGAAGAGTTGTTTGGAAAACTTGGCTTGGATAATAGAAGCGCATTCAACTTCGGCCCAGGTCGACCCGGAGGACAGACGCCGCAGCACCCGCTCCGTCCTCAAGGCTCGTCCGCTCTCGTCTACACCGATCCCAAAACGGGGAAAACAAAGCTGTTCGATTTCATTAACATTGTTCCGCGAAAGAGCGGTTACAAAGTGCGCCTGCATAAAGACCGCACGCTCGATGGAATGAGCACCATCAACGTGATCTTTGAGAGTGATGAAGCGACCTGCATCAATGAGGCACTCGCATTCGATCTGTATCGCGCTGCCGGGAGCGCCGGGCAGCGAGCGGGCTTTCTGCGGCTCGCGATCGATGGCAAGCTTGTGGGCTACCACCTCTGGTTCGAGCAGGCAAACGGCGCTTTTTTTCGCCAGAACAAGATTGATGACAATGGTAACCTCTACAAAGTGACCTGGCAGGGTGGTCACAGTGTGAGTGAGTTTACTCCGGAGGACAAACTCCCGAAAAGGCGGCAGGACATCGTGCGGCGGTACGAGAAAAAGTCTAATCTACACGATGGTTATGACGATCTCATCGAATTGGTCGAGGCGCTTGAACAGTCCGAAGGCGACGGTGAAAAGATGTGGCAGGTAATCGAAGAACGGTTCGATGTGGAGAATGCGATCAACTACTTTGCCGTCAATTCGCTGCTCTCCCACTGGGACGGATTCTTCAACAACTACTTCCTCTATCATGATGCGAAGCGGGACAAATGGATGCTGTTCCCGTTTGATCAGGACTCCACCTGGAGCCAGCGCATGGGAGACGTCGAGAGTCTGTCAACCATGCCACTCAACTACGGCTCAGAAGAGGCTGTGAGGGGTGGCGGTGGTTTCGGCCGGGGAGGGAACGGCTGGTGGCGTGACGGTGGAGAGATCTCCAAGCCGCTTCTAGCAAACTCCGAATTCAAGAAACGCTTTCAGTCGCGACTTCACGAGCTTGCCCAGACGGTCTTCAACGAAGAGGACTTTGGCCAGAGGATCGGCAACGTCGAGTCGATGCTCAAGGACGAGGTGGCGCTCCGCGCGGCAGAGCGCGGCAGCGACAGTGACGCCGCCCAAGAAGAGCTGGCTAGGA
>JAQCER010000405.1 GCA_027618625.1 Verrucomicrobiota bacterium | reverse complement strand
GCTACCAGCGGCAACTGCTCAGTCGGCCCTATCGGACCGCAGACTCCCACTGGATTGTCAGCCGTGGACTGCCGCCATGCTTCGATGTACTCAAGCGCCTCAGCAAGGTAGAAATCCTCAAGCGTCTCATAGAATTTCACTGTAAAGCCTGGCCTCGACAGTTGCTGGATGTCATGTGCGGTGAGACCAGCCGCGTCGCTGATGATCGTATCATCGAGCGTCGTGTAATCCCACCAGTCGGGGGCAATAGTACTGCGTTTTCGAGCCATGAAGGATCCTGCTACGGAGCAAATCGGATGTCCAGCCTTCGATTCCTTCAAAGCAACTTTTGCAGCTTCCCCTAACTTTCCCTATAATTTTTGTAATGATCGATCCTGAAGCTGCAGCGGAGTTTGCCAGAATCATTGCAGCTCGTCGTATTTCACGTTCGATCCCTTTGCCTTGTCGATAGGATACTTCGCCGCGTTCTTTGACATCTTGCGCTCCATCGCGTCGATAAGATCAATGCCCAGGTTATCGGCAAATTCGAATAAGTAGACTGCAATATCCGCAACCTCATCTTCGATTGTCTCGCGTTTTTCGGCGATGCGTTCTTCGCATTCGCTGGGAGACTTCCACAGGAATTGCTCTACGAGTTCGCTCGCCTCAATCGATAGAGCGGTGGCGAGATCTTTAGGATTGTGAAACTGCATCCAGTCCCGCTCGTCCCGGAACTTGCGGATCTTTGCCGTAATTTCTTCGATGCGATCCGCCATTTCGGTTATTCGCCTTTGACCAGTGCAAGATGCTTCTTCACGGTCGCACCATCATGCGTAGGCGGCTTACATGCCGTGCCAGAGCAGACATAAGCGGTCGACTTGTCGTCCATCGATTTCAGCGTTTTGGCAAATTTTTCAACCGGCCCCGAATTTCCAAGGATGACCTTGTCCGGGCGATACGTGCCCTGAGCAGCGCGAACCAGCGCATGGGCTTCTTTGGAACTGGGATCTCCTGTGATCACCACACGCATTGGTTCGCCGAACAACATCGGCAAGGATTGAAGCATCAGCGGCAACGCCTGACCCGTCTCATTGATGCGCTCCGCGAAAAGGTTCACGGTCTTCAGCGCCATTGCCTTGAACTCGGCATTGTCAGTAATTGCTGCCAGCTTCAACAGAGCCCCGACCGCGACCGAATTGCCTGAGGGTTCCGCTCCATCGTAGTCGTCCTTTACGCGAAAGAGCAGATCGTCGGTTCCGGCGCTCTGGTAAAATCCGCCATCTTCAGGATCATAAAACCGGGCGATCATCTGCTCGTTCACCGCAAGCGCAAACTCGAGATACTCTGGCTCAAGAGTTGCCTCATAGAGATCAATCACTCCTGCAACCACATGGGCATACGTTGCCAGAATCTGGGTAGTATCCCGCTCGCCATCGCGCCAACGATGGTGGAGCGTTTTCGTTTCCGCATTCCACAGCTTTTCCTTCAGGAACGCCACGTTCTTTCTTGCGGCAGCGAGGTAAGAAGGATCATCAAGAACGATCGCCGCACGCGAAACCGCACCGAGCATCATTCCGTTCCAGGATCCCAACACCTTGTCATCGAGATGCGGCCGCACACGCTTCGCCTGGCGCTCAAACATTTTACTCCGTGCAGACGCAAGCAGGCCAGTCTCAGCAGCGTTGAGTTTGCGAGCAGGATCGACGACACTGAGGACATTGAGATTGAGCAACGGATCAGGGTCGCTGTGATCGACGAAGTTTCCAGTGTCAGTCACGCCATAGTAGCCCACCACCAGCGTCAACTCGTCTGCAGTCAGGAGTTCCTGCAATTCCTTCTTGGTCCAGCAATAGAATTTGCCTTCCTTGCCTTCGCTGTCGGCATCCTCTGCTGAATAGAAACCGCCGTCCGCATGCGTCATGTCCCGTAAAACGTAGCGGATCACGTCCCGCGCTACATTTGCATACTGAACGTCGCCGCTGACCAGATAGGAATCCAGATACAGATTGATCAGCTGCGCATTGTCATAGAGCATTTTCTCAAAGTGCGGCACCAGCCATTTTTCATCGACCGCGTAGCGGGCAAAGCCACCACCGATCTGATCGTACATGCCTCCTGCAGCCATCTTTCGGCAGGTAAACAGAACTTGATCAATTGCAGCCTGGTCTCCACTGCGCACCGCATTTTGCAGTACCAGTGCCACGATCTGCGGCTGGGGAAATTTAGGTGCGCCACTGAAGCCGCCATTCACCGCATCGTACTGGCTCACGATTTGCCTGGCGGTCACTTCCATCGCGGTGATCGCCACAGGAGCGGCAGTACCCGCACTCTTCTCCGTAAATTTTTTGAGCTCACTTGCAATCTGGTCTGCGTTATCAAGGATTTCCTGTCGCTTATTTTCCCAGAGCCCCGTGATGTGCTCCAGCACCTGCGGAAAACCCGGCCTGCCATCCTTGGATTCAGGCGGCCAATAAGTCCCCCCAAAGAATGGCTTCCGATCGGCAGTCATGAAGACATTCAACGGCCAGCCCCCTCCCATTTGCAGCGCCTGCATTGCGGTCATGTAAATATTATCAACGTCAGGACGTTCTTCGCGATCAAGCTTAACGCTGACGAAGTGCTCGTTGAGATACTTGCCGATTTCCTCATTTTCGAACGACTCCCGCTCCATCACGTGACACCAATGGCAGGTCGAATAGCCGATGCTGAGAAACACCGGCTTGTTCTCTTTCCTGGCCTTCTCAAATGCCTCATCGCCCCAGGGATACCAATCGACCGGATTGTGCTGGTGCTGGATCAGATAGGGAGATTTCTCCTTGGCCAGGCGGTTCGTGAACTTGTGCTCGCCCTTGGCTTCACCGGGTTTCGTTTCGTCAGCATGCATCGGAAAAGTGAGCCCTGACGCAATCGTCAAGGAAAGTAGGAACGACAGTTTCATGGGGATATGGAAGTGGTTGAGGCGTGGGCCGACTGGTAGATACGTCGATCGGCTATCGGAGGACGCGCGCTTTCAAGTTTTTGACCCAGAGCGGTGCATCACCATTGTCGAGCAGAACGAGGCGGCCTTTCTGAGTGCCAAACGTCTTGTGATCGGCATGATTCGATTTCTTAAGGGCGCGTTTCCAGTCGACCGAGTCGGTGGATGTCTTCACCGCGGATTTGCCATTGAGTTCGTGAATGATTTGGGAGCGGTAAAGGGTGATTTTCGCGGAGTTGTATTCGCCGACATTCTTAGGCGGGGCATCACCAGCCGCAGCATCAATGCCCAAAATGGCTCCAGAACGGCGGGTCTTGTCCTCCACTTGTTTCTTGTTGTCGTGGTCGAGAAACGCATAGACGGGCCCCATGAGCTCTCCATTCTTCCCTTCTGGAGCAAAACGATATCCCAAGCCCCCACGTGCACCAGCCGCGAGCTTCCACTCGAAGGTCAGCTCAAGATTCTCCCACTCGCCATCGAAGTAAAGATCGCCACCTTTGCCAGGCTCTTTCAGATGAATCGCGTCGCCATCGACGACCCACCCTGACCCTGGCGCGCCGCCCTCTGAATTGGTAAATCCCTTCAACGTCTTGCCGTCAAAAAAAGCAAACTCTTCACCATCCGCGGTGTTCAGCTCTTTGATCCGCAAGTTACGGAAACGATAGACCTTCCCCCGCTCCCCATGGTGCTGGATTCCGATGTAACCTTGGGAGTCCATCGCATCATGATAATTGGTAGTCATCGTTCCATTCACCCAGATACGAATGTGATCTCCTTCCGCATGAATGCGATAGTGATTCCAATCGCCCGCCTTGAACGGCGTCGGCTTTGCGGAGAACGATTTCTCGGATGCGTCATCGCCTTTCTTCGGCACCAACCAGCCACGACGTGCTTCGTCGTACAGACCACCTGACCACGCACGGGCAGAGGGATCTACTTCTGCCTGATAGCCCCACACATTGTTACGCTCCGCAGCGCAGCGAAACATGAAACCAGAGTTCGACTCGGCATCCGGCAGCAGAACATCTCCTTCAAAAATGAAGTCGGCGAATGGCTTGCTGGCCAGCAGAAAGAACTTCTTGTTCGACTTGAGATGGATCTCCTCATCTTTGACCTTCACCTCGCCCCAGTCGAACGGACACTCCCAGCCTGCCAGATCCTTTTTGTTAAACAGATCAACGAAGCCTTCCTCCTTCTTTTCCTCCTCCGGCGCCTTGTCGCCATGATCGCCATCCTGCCCGAGAGCAAGCACCGGCCCCAGCCACAGGGAGCACAGGGCAACCAGAAGAGGTAAACGTCGGCGTGGGTTTGTGTCTCTGTTCTTGCATCATTATCCACGTTCAACATTTAAAGGCGCTTGGTCAACGCCAAAAGGCACCTGCCTCGCCGCTTCCTCCCCGGAATGCCGAACGAGCGCCGTTCTGACACATCTCCCGACATTTCGGGTGCAAAAATGTAAGCGGCCCGGTAACCGAAGTCACCAGGCCGCCCAACTACTACCCACAGTATACAAAATTCTAGAAATCGCGGCTCGCAGCCTTGGCAACGGTGAATACCTCACCCGACTTCAGGTTCTCAATCAGCACGCTGGTCATTCTCACTTCGTTGACCCGGAACGAGTCTTTGCCATCGGAGCCAGTGAACTCGTCCCCTGCCCGCACATCAT
>JAQCER010000404.1 GCA_027618625.1 Verrucomicrobiota bacterium | reverse complement strand
AGGTAAATTCCCTCGACCCTCCGGGCGCGATCGCAATAGGAGAGAACGCAGCGATCGTTGTCGCGCTTGCAGCAAGCAACGGAATGGTCAAGTTCTTCACGGCCTTCGTAACGGCGTCCTCACGCGATACGCCACTACTGAGTCGCACAAGAATCTGCTCGCTCACCACGACAGCATTGTCGACCAGTAGTCCCAACGCAATAATCAGCGCCGCAATCGACATCATCTCAAGCTGCACGCCCATGCTTGGCATAAACATGAAGCACGTGAACACAGCAGAAGGCACCAGTACGCCGACGATCAGCGCGATGCGCCAGCCCGCAAATACGAACATAATCAGCAACACGAATCCGAAGGCTTGCCCCAAGTTGACAATGAAGTCTTGGATGGACTTGGCGACGTACTGGGGTTGATAGAACATAGTTTCAATCTCGAGCCCCCAAGGCATCTCCGCCTCGAGTTCAGCCAGACGTTGATTGATTCGGTCGCCTATCTCGGTAACGACGCCACCCTTCTTCATCGAGATCGCGATACACAACACCCGCGCACCGTTGTAATGCGAAAGGGGTCCCGGCGGGTCCGTGTAGCTGCGACGAATATCCATCACGTCCGAAACGCGAATTGAACTTGCGTCCCCCGGCGAGGACAACCTGTAGTTGGCTATCTCGTCAAGGCTTTCAAATTCACCGAGCGTGACCAAGCCGATGCGTTCCGGACCAATGCGGACATTCCCACTGGAGCTGATGGCGTTCTGACCGGAGAGCGCTGCGCCGATTGGGCTGGGCGAAAAACCATACGCAGCAAGCTTGCTGCTCGAGAACTCGAGATAGATCCGCTCCTCTTGGTCGCCATGAAACTCGACCTTCGCAACGCCGTCGATGGCCAACACCGCGTCTTGAATATTCTCCGCCGCATCGAGAAGCTCGCGGTCCGTGAAGCCATCGCCATGTAGCGCATAAACATACGGATACACGTCGCCTATATCATCATCCACACTTGGCGTCCGCGCACCATCAGGCAACACGGTTTCATTAACTCGGTTACGCAGGTCTTGCCAGATTGGGTCTAGGTCGAAGTACGTATCCTCCAACTCGACACTCACAATCGAAACACCCGACTTTGATGTCGAATTGACGGTTTTGACTTCGGCCATCTGGCGAATGGACTGCTCAAGCGGCTCTGTCACCTCCTCCTCGACCTGAATGGCGTTTCGACCGGGATATGCCGTGATCACCATGGCGTTTCGTATCGTGAACTCTGGGTACTCGAGACGTCCTATCGTGCGAAACGTCGAGAACCCGGCATACAAAACCATCGCGAAAAGCACCAATACGGTGCGGCTGTTCTTAAGGGAAAATGCAGCAGGATTAAACATCGTTAGGTGCGCCTATTTGGATTCAACGTCAGACTCGGGTCGGAGCAGCACTTCAGTATTGGGTTCAAGCCGATGTACGCCGCGCGTGACGATGGTATCGCCTTCCGCCAGCCCCTTAACAATCTCTATTTGGCCATTTTCACGCACCCCGCCGACCTGTACCTCTTGCCGGCGAACCACGCCCTTGCTACCGTCTGCCGACACATCCACCTTATAGACGTATTCGGCCTTGCCGGGGATAGCAGCCACGCAAGCGATCGGAACGGCAAGAACAGATCCTGCCGTGTTAGCCAATTCAATCGCCACTTCACCATCCATGCCTTCACGAACGCGCATTTGCCCTGCTTCGAAGGTCAAACTTACCGGATACGTTGTGTTCCCAGAGGGCTCGGCGCCAATCTCCGAAATCACGGCATCAAAGGTTTGACCCGGAATAGCGCCGATGGCGACACGACCGATCATTTCTAACGCGATCGACTCCACCAGTTCAGGCGGCACGCCTATATCAAAATCGAGCGAGCCTCCGCTGGAAAGCGTCGTCATAACGCTCTGTCCCGATGGCACGGTTTCCTGAGTGCGTACATTTACGCGACCAATAAGGCCGTCATACGGCATCACCAGCGTACAATCTGCCAAGCGCTTTGTAGCGGTATCTAAACCCGCACGCGCTGATTTCGCGGCCGACGTAGCGGAATCAAACTGACTCTTACTTGCGTTCCCGTTTTCGAAAAGACTCTGCGTACGGCTAAGTGCATTGCGCGCCTCAACCATCTTGCCCTCGGCATCACTGAGTTGAGCGCGATAGTCCGTGTCATCGATGCGCGCCAAAACGTCACCTTGCTTATACGTCTCACCCGCTTTGGCAACAACCTCCACAACACGCCCCGAAACCTGAAAAGCCACGCTACTACTTTCCGTGGCCGCCACCAGGCCCGAAAACGTGCGCGTAACATGCGCAAGCGGCGCGGCGACGCGCGTTGTATAGGCCGGACGAAGCGGCGTCGGCGCGGGCGGCGCCTCTTTTCCACACCCAGCGCAGATGAGAAGAATCAATGGGTAGAACAGTTTCGTATTCATGGTATTTCCTTTTCGTCCAAAAATTGCTTCAGTCCGTCGGCCCATCGTTTCCGTTGCTCTGGGCTTTGCTCGTGTTCAAACCAAGAAACCACACGTTGCAACTGAATGATGTTGATCAAATAATTGTACAACGCGATAGCAGCTTGCTGTTCCTGATTAACGAGCTGAACTTGTGCATCCAGCATATCCAAAATGTTTGCCGCGCCTTGCGCATACTTGTCCTGGACAACAGCGTAAGCTTCACGGGCCGCATCACGCGACTTCCGAGACAATCGAATGGACGGATGCTGGGACCCCATGTTGTTCCAAACGCCCACAGCCTCCTGATCGATAAACTGCAATGCCTGCACGCGCTGATTTTGGAGTTCGGCGAGTTTCGCCTGTTCTTCGTCGGCCCGCGCTCGAATCGCGCCGCCCTCGTACAAGGGAAGGCTGGCCGCAATACCGATAAACCATTCGTCCTGATCCATATCAGGAGTTGTGCTGCTGCCCATGGGAACTCGGTTCCACGTGGTAATACCCGAAATTTCTGGCACGAACCGACGTCGCTCGACCTGTTTAACAGCAAACCCTTGCGCGTCCAGCGCTGCATCAAATCGCTTGAGCTCTGGTGAATCACTTGCCGCACGAAACCTGAAATACTCACGATAACGCTTAAACTTCGCGTAGCTTTTCACATCGTGGCTCATCTCATCGTCGAGGAAATGAAATGACTCATCCGCCATATCGACGTCCTCGGGAGACCACACGCTATCTTGGGATACACCCAATATTCGATTCAATTCAGCGAGCGCGTCTCGCAGCTCGCCGTCCTCCTTAAAAAGCGCCGCGCGATCCTGTGCCGCGCTGCTTTCCCAGCGATAAATCTCAGATGGATCGGCGGCACCGATGGACTGTCGTAATCGGGCCAAGCGGTAGTTATTGTCTGTCAACCGCAGATGCTCCTGTTGAATACGATACAGGTCCTGACGTAACAGAAGATTGTAGTAGGCCATTCCGGCGGCCTCCATTGCGTCAAGCCGGGCAGACTCGACGGCCCATTCTTCTGCGCGCGCCAACGCGGTGGCTGCTTTTGCGCCACTCCACGCGCTATCGTTGAAAAGGATCTGCGTCAACTGGACGCCGTAATTCCCGCCGTGAATTTCGTCGGGCGCCTCAAGGGCATCTTGATGACTAATTTCGGTTTGGCCGTATGCACCCTCAAGGCTCACGCTCGGCCGCAAAGCACCCCTCGCCCGTTGCTCGCTTGCCCGCTGTGTGTCGAGCCTGGCTTGCGCAATCGCCAACTCAACATTTTCAGCTGCAGCAAGGTTCATTGCCGCCGTCAGCGATAGCGGCTGCCCCCCCTCAAGCGCCCCCATACCAACAATGATCGCTTCGAGCGCGATACTGTAATCGGGAGACCAACCGATTTCTTTGGCGGCCGGCATATTGATGGTCAAACGGTCTTGGACAGGAATATAGACAGGAAGATCTGAGGTGTTGGCGCCCTTTATCAACTGATGCAAATTCAGAGCGATCCGCCGAGAAATGGGTTGGCGAATATCGGATGCGAGCGAAGCCATCGCACCGAACACAATATCGCGTTCACCCGCCATGGCCACGTTGACCAATTTACGTGCCTGTAGTTCCTTAAAGAGCGCACGGCGCTCGTCCGCACCCAGTCGCCCGAGAATGCCTACATACACCGCTTCGGCATCGTCGGGTATTTGGCTCAAAAACGGCGGTGTTGCATCGTCGATAGAGACAAACCGAAGGGTCAAATCCATATCTTCGGCATTACGAATGACAACCTCATCAACGACTTTGAAATGCTTTTTTAAGAGAGGGCCGATCAACACATAAACTGTCTTTGCCTCCGTAAGGCGATAAAGCAACTCCAGGTCGGACATGATACGCTGCGGACTGGCCGTGAACGAGAAATTAGGGACGGACGAGCCCCCTTCTGGCGTAATCGGATACTCGCGAACCTCGCTGTACACCACGGACCCGCCAAAAACCGGCTTGCTACGCTCGGCCTGGGAAGCATGCGCGCGATTAAGGAAGCCGCCATACCAGCAGCATAGACGATGTCGACGTCCGGATCCTGCATTGCATTGTTAAGCGCAACCTCAATTTCTTCGGTTTTCCAATCACCGCTAAATGTCTTATAGGAAACCAAATAATCACCGT
>JAQCER010000403.1 GCA_027618625.1 Verrucomicrobiota bacterium | reverse complement strand
ATCAGGATCTCGCGAAACGTGTCGGTTTCTGGAAAACCGAATTGAAGAACATTGTAGCTGCGCCACGCGGTTGTCAGCGCGCGTTCGAGGCCCCCGATGCGAACGTGTTCACATTCTTCGATCAATTGTTTCTCCTTGTCCCGGATGATGTTGGCAAATCGAGTGTGAAAATCGGGATCGATATCGAGGGCGTAAGAGATAAACCTTACGTCCGCGCCTTTAATGTCGGGTTCTTTAACGTGAAGTTTGAAGTCTGATTTCATTTTTTCTCCAATGCGTGCGTCTGTCAGTGATCGTGAGTCGTGTTGCGTTCGTACCAGATTGAAGTGCTGGCCTTCCACGCTCGAAGGTAATCGTTGTTACCCTCCTCGACGGCGGATTTATCAACGGATTCGCGCAATCGGTAGCCTAGCTGGCTCATGGCAAGGCTGATCAAATTACGGCCGGGGACCAGCGCCAATCCACAGTCCGGAAGTTCGTTGTATCTGTTGTATGATTTGTTTACGCCCCCAGCAACGTTCCGAATGGTGATGCCGTTGGGGGCGATTCCGGGATCGAGGCTGTCGATCAAAATATTGCGAGGATTCAGGTAGGCCATTCCTTCCAAAAGAAACAACGGGTGAGCGGTGTGGTAAATGAATCCTGCACAAAACACGACGTCATACGCGTCTTTTTCCAGCTCCCAGATGCAGTGGTGGGCGTCGCCGTTGATGAGGGTGACATTTGGGATGTCTATCTGGCTGATATAGTCAGCATTGGCCTCAACAGCAGTCACCGATCTGGCATATCGGGCGAGGATGGAGGTGAATTGTCCTTTGCACGCTGCAAGTTCTAGAACGCATTTGTTCTGTAACAACTGGCTGGCATCATCGATGAGCAGCCTGGCTCGCACTTCGTTACAGGCCTGGTAATCGTCGACGTTGAATTGGGCAATCGCCATTGTGGGCCTCCAGTTCGTGATAGGTGAATCTTAACGCCTACTCCACGATCAGCACCCCATTCATGAGTTGGAAATGGCCGGGGAAGGTGCAGACATACGGGTATTCACCGGGAGTGGCAGGGGCCGTCATGGTGAGATCCTGCTGCTCCCCGCTGTTTAAGATCCGGGTTGCGTGGAGGACTTCGACGAGTTCTGGAACGTAGCCTTTCTCAAGTGCGTTGGGATCGTTGATCACCATGTCGATCGATGCCTTGCCAACCTTATCCATCGATCCTGGCGTGCAAACGATCAGGTTGTGCGGGAGGTCGCAGTCGTTGATGAAGCGCAGGGTGATTTTCTCACCTGCTTTAGCGGTGAGTTTTCTGATGTCGTACTGCAGCTTCTGCGGAATTGTTTTGACGGTGATGACTCTGCCCAGATCGGCCTCGGGTGCGCTGGCTGTTTCTTCAGCGGCCCCAAGAGCTTCCAGCAGGGGACGGGTCAGTTCGCGATTGGAAGACGCTTTCACATTCGCAACCAGCTCGGCCAGCGCTGCGGGGGGTGCCAGTTTACGGTGGTTTGCGGCCACGATTTCTGCGCGGGCCTTGCTCTTTCCTGGCTCACCGATCTGGCGCAGTTCAAGGTCGTCCCAGAAAGCGGTGCCGATTCCATGCCCCCAGCCGCCGAACAAGCAGTTCACCTGAATCGATTCGCTGTCATCAGTCTTGAATTCAACCGTCACTTGCTTCCAGTCTGTGGTGCCTTTCACGGCTGGAGTGCGAGGTTGTCCTGGCAAGGCGTGAATGTTGAGCGATGCTCCGTAGGCGTCACCTCTGGTCTGCAGGTCTTCCGTTTTGATCCAGGCCGTAAGTTCGTATTGAGTGTTGGGCCTCACCTTGATTTCCTGGAACATGCTTGAGTCGGAGCCGCTTTCGGAATCGATCCGCAGACAGTATCCCGATCCGCCCCGGCCGGGTGCAACGGAGCTGTGGTTGGCCTTTCCGGAGTAGGTGCGCACTTGCCAGTGTTTTGGCACGGTTGCATTCAAGTCAGCAAAATCCGGGTTGGTGAACAGGTTAGGGTTCGTATCTTTTTGCGCGGGTGCGGCGTCCGCGAGGGCTGCCGGTTTTGATGCTTCCAGCGCGGCGAGCAGATAACCTGAAGCGTGTGGGACTGCAGCCACGGTCGCGGCGTCGCGGAGGACTTCGTCTTCCTCGAGCAAAGGATTACTATCGGTTGCTGCCCAAATGGCAGCGCCGACAGCTTGCGATGCTGATGCCGGGCATTCCGACAAAGCGAGCAGGGCGTCGCGGAGCGTGCGTGGATCCTTATCATTGAGAATTCCCGAGTCGACGATCGCAGTGCACGTGGCCTCGGTTTTTGGCAAGACCGCGAGGGCTGCGCGGCGGACCCCACGGGCGGGATGCCGCAGTGCCTCCACGGCCGCCTCGATGGTGCCAGTGTCTTCTTCAGCGAAGAGTCCGAGACCATGCAATGTCCACAACGCATGAAGTGCGCCCGGGTTCATGCCGAGCGAATCAGTGCTGGTGTCGCGAACGAATCCTAACAGTCTTCCTGCGACATCGCGATGCCCACGTTCGACCAGCATGCGCTGGGCGTGCATGCGCCAGAGCAAGTTGTCGTTACGCAGGGTGGCGACCAGTTCGTTCGATCTGTCTTTGGACAGCTTTGGCAGGTTGATTTCTTTCGCCTCGTTCCAGGCGATGCGATAAATGCGACCATGTTTCTTGTCGCGCAGTGGGGTGACGTAGGCGTGGCCCTTGCCGGTTTCCGCATTGTAGCCTCCGCGTTGTTCCGACGGCGTGGGATTGTGCTGGATAATGACATTGTACCAATCACAGAACCAGACAGCGCCATCCGGGCCGACATCTGCGGCTACCGGGGCAGACCACGCATCGGCGCTGGCGTAGAGGTTGCCACCATTGGTGGTCTCAATTGCGGTGCCTTCTTCATCGGAAAGTCCCGCGTAGAGGAGATGGCCAGTAGGCTCGCAGATGAGCGCCAGGCGATTCCAGTAACGCTCCGGGAAATTGCGCGCGGTGTAAAATTTGTGCCCAGCCGCCGCTGTGAATCCGCCGAAGACATCGACCTGACGGACATCGGGAGTGATCGGATAGAAGTCGCGCGTCACATCGGCACGGGGTGTCGAAGGTTGCTTCAGCGATGGCACCGTGTCGTAGTAACGGCGGGGAAAAGTGAGGTACCAGCTGGGGTTGTTGTTGGCAGTGGAGCCGATGACGTCGCCGTTCTCTGTCAGCCCGAGCCCCCATGTGTTGTTGGTCGTGTTTTGCAGAAACTCGATTTTGGAGCCATCTGGTTTGAAGCGGAAGACACCCGTGCGGAATTCCTGTTCTTCATCTCCTACCTTCCCTTTAAATCCCGAGTAGCCGACAGTACCCCAGATCCAGTTGTCGTATCCCCATTGGAAATTCGACGGGCCAGCGTGCGTGTCGCCCATGTTCCAGCCTTCCATGATCACCGTGCGCTCGTCGCAGATGTCGTCTCCATCATTATCCCTGAGGAACAGCAGTTGTGACCCATTGGTAATGATCACGCCATCGTTGGCGAAGCAGATCGTGGTGGGGATGCTCAGCTTGTCCGCGAAGGTCGTGAACTTGTCGGCTTCACCATCGCCGTTGGTGTCTTCGAGGATGCGCAGGCGGTCATTGCCGATGTTACCTTCTTGCAGGTCGTTCGGGTAGTCGACTGTCTCAAGAATCCACAGTCGGCCGCGTTCGTCCCATGCCATGGAAATCGGATTAACGATGTCCGGTTCGGAAGCGAACAGTTCGAGGTGCATATCTGCGGGAACCTGGGCATACTGCATCGACCGCGACGGAGGCAATGGTTCCTGCATCTTTGGCGGTGGGTCGCGGCGCTCGTAGTTCGGCAACAGGGCATCTTCGTATTTGAGGGGCGTCAGGTCCAGCCCTTCCCAGTCCTCGCGCGCCTGATCGCCCACTGCCCACAAGATCCCGCGTTCGACGAGATCGATGAATCCAGGGTTGCCCCAGGTGCGTTCGTCGTGGCCATAAGCAGTATAGAAAACCCGCCCCTTGCCCGGTGACTTGACCCACGTCCAAGGTTCGCCATCACGTTGCTGGAGGATCGTGCGATCGGATGCATGCATCTCATGGACGTAGGTTTCATCCCAAGTTTCGAATTCCTCGAATCCTTTCATGATCGGGTGATTGGGGTTCACGATATCGGTTTTAAAAACTCCCGTGCCGTGACTCTTGAATCGCGCTCCTACCAGTTGCGTATAGCGCATCGAATTGAGGAAACAGTAAGACGCACAGTGGAGAGGGACAAATCCACCGCCGCCGTAGACGTACTCTAGCAACGCTCTTTCCTGATCCGGCGTGATCTGCGTCATGTTCGCGTAAACGATCAGGCCATCGTAAAGCCCCAGATTGTCGGCATTGAGGGCATTGGCGTCGGCTGTATACGTGAGGTTGATACCCCGCACTCCCATTGCTGCCGCCATCTGCTTGAATCGGGCATGAGGTTGATGGTGGCCGTCGTCACCAAGAAAGAGGATTTCGAGTCGTGATCCACCCCCCAGCGCCGATCCAAGGCACAGGCCGATCGCCAGTAGAAAAGTGAAAGCGCTTCGAGTGAAGTTCAGCATCAGAAATGGAGTTGGCATACGGTATTGGTTCGATATCGACTGCGAAGTATGGAGAGG
>JAQCER010000402.1 GCA_027618625.1 Verrucomicrobiota bacterium | reverse complement strand
CAGCGAGATATTCAGCAGGAACGTTGCTACCCCAAGGAAGACCAGTGGTGCTCCAAGACCGATTCCGCGCAGACTCTTAAGTTCGTCTGAGATAAAACGCGCAGACTGCTGATCATACCTTCGATAGGCTCCAGAACCGCCATACGGCTCAAGAATCCGGTCGAGTTGACGGGTTACTTCATCCGGGACGGACTCCTTTGCGAGCAAAAGACTGACATCATTGAACGCGCCCACCATGTCCGATATCGCCGCCAATTGCCGTCGACTCATCCAGAAAATGCCGAAACGCTCATCATCAGGAAAAAGACTTCCCGGCGGCACCCTGCATGACATATTCGGGCGAGAGCACCACTCCCACCACGGTGAGAAACTGACGGCGACCACGCAGGGTTGCCTCTAACTTTACGCCCAATTCCAGCGCATTCGCTTCGGCAAAAGCTTCGCTTACCACGACTTCACCAACGCGATCCGCCTCCGGCCAGCGCCCTGTGATGAGATAAGGAACGTTCAAGCCCTCACGGCGAGAGGGGCGATCTGGCAACGATATCACCCGGCCATTGGCGGGCTCGTTCAAGGTCGGCAAATCCAAGGTCAAAACGTCGACTACCCGATCATCAACAACGACGACACCATCGATCTCACCGATGCGATCAGTCAATCCAATGGGAGCACGGACCAGCGAGACGAAAATTTCTGCAAATCTGTTCTCCGCGTAGTACGCGTCCCTGGCGTTCGTCAGGGTGCGCAGAGTGGATATTGCCATGACGAATACCGCCACGCCACAAGCCATGACCGCTCCTATCGCCAGAGCTTGCCCTTTCATCGCCACAACGTCGCGTAGCAGTTTTCTGTCGAGCGCTTTCACCATTTGAGATGCTCGGCTCCGAGCCGTTGCTTGTTCTCAGAGACTTCGGCGATACGACCATCTGCGAGGAAGATCACGCGGTGCGCCATATCGGAAATGACTGCGTTGTGAGTAATGATCACGGTTGTCGTATTGAGCTCACGGTTGACCCTGTCGATGGCTTCTAACACTACCACACCCGTCCTGAGCCCTCAGGTGCTCCGCGGTTCATCGCAAAGCAGAACATCCGGCTTCTTGGCAATGGCCCTGGCGATGGCCACGCGTTGCTGCTCGCCACCAGACATCTGCGAGGGAAAGTGGTCAAGCCGGTGATCTAGGCCGACCAGCGCCAGGGCCTCATCCGGCGTCATCGGATCCTCGGCAATGTCAGTGACCAGTGCCACATTTTCTCGGGCGGTCAGGCTGAAAGATAAAGCCAACGTGGTCACGACGATAGAAAGTCAGCTGTCGTTCAGTGAAATTCGTAATCTCCTGCCCGCAGTAATGCACCGAACCTTCGGTCGGGGTATCGAGTCCTCCCATGATGTTCAGCAAGGTCGACTTGCCACTGCCAGAGTGACCTAACAACACGACAAATTCGCCAGAAAACAATTGCAAGTCAATCCCGCGCAACGCATACACCGGCACCTCGCCCTCGTAAACTTTTGTAATCCCGTGCACCTCAAAAACCGGCACCCGATGGGCGCCACCGGTTTCAACTTTCGTCAGCGGGCTGGATGGTTTCATTTCACTCAGCGGTAGCGGGATGCTTCACGATCGAGCCAATCCGGATCCTGGCCTGGAAGTAGTCTACAACTCGATTCGCTCGCCTGGTTTCGGTGTGATGATCGTGGAATCCGGTAACCGCGCAGACAATGTCGTATCGAACCACGCTGTCGCCTCGACATCGCCGTGCACTAGCAGCACCGTCGGCGGGGCCATTCGTTCGACAAAGTCGGCAATGTCATCGCGCGGAGCGTGCCCGCTGAAGTCAAATCGCTGCACGTCGCACTTGAGTTCAATCGGTGCAAGATTCGCATCAAGTGTGATCAGATCGTCCCTTTCACCAGAAAGAATGCGGGCAGCAGGCGAGTCAGGCGAAGAGTAGCCAACGAATAGAATCGCGTTCCGGGGGTTGTCCAGAAAGTGGTGCGCGAACCGATTCGATACCGTCTTCTCAGTCATCATGCCACTGGAGAGTGCATAAATATTTCCCGGCTCGTAGGAAAAATGGTTCGACCGCTTCTTCGACGAGACGACTACATCGGTATCGCCGAGGATTTTCATATCGGAGTAGTGCCTGCGCGTCCGCAGCCGATGCCGGTCAAAAATCTGCGTCACCTTCGTCGCCAGGCCTCCGATATGAACATCCGCATCACTCAAGATTCCACGCGACTTGAGCTCATGAAGCACGATCAGCATCTCCTGCGTTTTCCCCAATGCGAAAACTGGCATCAACACCGAGCCTCCTCGCTCGATCGCCCCGCACATGGCATCCGCCAGATTCTGAATTTCGCGGTCACGTGTATAGTTCTCAGCTCTGGGCGAGGCACCACGCGTGGTCTCAACGATCATGATGTCGATCCCCAGGTCATCCGGAAAGTCCGCGGCACGGCTGACCGTCTGATCTTCAAAGTGCACATCGCCGGTGTAAAAAATGCGTTTCCCGCCGGCCTCAATCAGCACCCCCGCACTCCCGGCAACATGGCCAGAGTCGAAGAACTCCAGTGTCACATGGCCATGCCCTGGCACCGTGAACGGCTCATTCGTTCGACGGTAGTCCCATCGCTTGCGCTGGGCATCGATCTCCCGGTGATCAAAAAAGGCCGATTTAAGAGAGCCTTGATGCACCTTGTGCCCCATCACGTTCACACTGTTGTGAAGCATGGCATCGGCCAGCGCCCCGGTCGTCTCGGTCATAAACACTGGAGCGCGCTCCTGTTGCCGCATGATAATCGGCAAACTCCCCAAGTGGTCTAGATGCGCGTGGGTCAGCAGGATGGCATCCGCTTCGCCGGGTGGCAAGTAAGACAAGTCAGGCAGTGCCGCTTCGCCATCCTGCCCCGGATGCATTCCAGCATCAAGCACAAGGGTCACTCCCTCGACATCCAACCGATAGCTATTCGCTCCAATTTCACAGGAGCGGGTGAGACTTTGAAATATCATTTCCTAAACCGTAAAAACATGAGGCATACGGCAGCACGTTTCATCTAACCCGTGACCATGCCGCCTTCACGACCGACTTCCAACCACAAAGTGGCTGTTCGTGGATGTTCGTGCAATTAAGCCAAGAACCTGAAATTTAGAATCTAACGTGTGAAAACCCGCTTTAGGGCACGACGACAGGTTTTATAGAATGTTAGGCTCCAAGGAGTTGGGCGAGATCGGCAGGCTCCTTCGCATTCTGGTGATAGGCTCGCTCCAGCTTCGACTCCAGCAGCATCTGCGGATCTGGGCGCTTGCCCCTTCCAGAGCCTTCCTTCCCGGGCCTTCTACCCGAGCCTGTAAACCCTCATCGCATTCTCGTGCAATAGCTTCTTCTGCTCTTCGGCAGGGCGGTTGCTGATAACTTCGTGGAGGGCGGTTACCCATGCTTTGAGTGGGCCGCCGAGCAGGCAGACGGGCCAGTCGCTGCCGAAAACGACGCGGTCTTTGCTGAACTCATCCAAGCAGAGGTTGATGATCGGAGCGAGGTGATCGGCGCTCCAGCCTTTTGGGGCTCGTGCGATAATGCCGGAGATCTTGCATACGACGTTGTCGAGTGATGCCAGTCTGCCCATGTCGTCCTTCCATTGAGCTACGGTGTGCCACGGCTCGTCGGTGGCAGTGCTGGCCGCTGGCAGGAAGGCCTTGGGATCGGCGTTGCCGCAATGGTCGAGAATGAACTGCGTCCCGGGACATTGCTTCGCCAGCGTGAAAGCGTCGGCGAGTTCAGTCGGGCGGATACAGATGTCGAAGCTCATTCCGAGCTCACCGAGCAATTGCAGGGACTTGACGAACTGAGGCTGAAGACAATGCCCCTTTCCGGTATCCTCTCCATGGAGCACACGGCGCATACCTTTGATGTAAGGGTTGCCCTTGAATGCGGTGATGTAATTCGCGAACTCTTCGGACTCAGGGCGACCAGAAATGACTGCGGCTACCGTCGGTTGACCGGGGCTTTTGCTAAGTTCAATGATGTGTTCGGCTTCCTTCTGCTGGTCTTTCGGCGCTAAGTCGACTTCCATGTAAATCGACCTAGCGATGTTCAATCCCTCGGTCGCCGCGAGATAGTCTTTGATGACGTAGCTTCTCGCCAGAACCGGAGGTGCACCCAGCACCCACGGAGGAGGCAACCGTTCCAGATCCCACAGGTGCTGGTGAGTGTCGATGATCGAAATAACCCCCGCCTCTTCCGCCGAGCCAGCACTGATACCGGTAAAGCCAAGGGTTGCGTTAGCTGTGGTTCTTAAGAAGTCGCGACGAATCATGCCTGATGCTACGCGACCCGCTGGCCATTGATCAAGCCTGCTGATCTGACCATTGAGGTCAGCAAGGTCAACCCCAGTTCGACGGCCAAAGGGCTGATCTCCATTTATACAACTCCTTGATCAGTAGGCATCAAGCTATCGGATTCGAACCAAAGACCTACTGATTACAAATGGCTGGCAATCAACTAGGTTATGCGAGTTTTACGGGGTTTGCTATGCACATAGATGCAACCGAATGCACATTACATTCTTGAATTCTTTTGGTCACCTAGCCTGGGTTATTCATGAAGATCGTAGCGAGACGCAGCAAAAGGCTTCATTTG
>JAQCER010000401.1 GCA_027618625.1 Verrucomicrobiota bacterium | reverse complement strand
CGTCTGATGAATGCTTCGGTCCATCGTGCGGACAATCGTGGATCCACGACGATCACACTACGCTTCGATCCACGCATGTTGGCTCGGATCAAACGCATGGCACGTTCCCGCTATCTCAACTACCAGAGCATGATCAAGCAATGGCTGAGTGAGCGAATGGAAGAAGAGTTACGCAAAGGTTAGGGCTCTTCAGGGATCGTCGCACTTTCGCCGTCCGCCTTGGAAGGGATTCGCACACTCGCCCGACAGCCCAGGTTCTGGGCGTTCGGTTATGTTGTGTGGATTTGCGTTCTTTACGGTGTATCGTCGACTCAGGGGATTCCCGGGCCAAAGATTCCGCATCTCGATAAATTCGAGCACGCCGGATACTTTGCCGCCGGTCATCTGGTGCTTGGGCTCGCTCTCACCGTTCGAAGTTCCCAGCCGAATTCCCGTCGATGGTTGCGAATTGGTGTAGTGCTAGTGATTGTTGCCGGGCTTGTCGGCGTGCTGGATGAGTCCCATCAGAGTTTCACCCCCGGGAGAAATGGTAACGATCTCGGAGACATCTTGGCGGACATCACCGGCGGAATCATTGCCGCCTTTCTCCTGCCGAAAGCGTGGGCGTTCCTGCAGCGATTCACTTCCTCACGGTAGACGGCGTCAAAGTCAAAGCGGAGTTCTCCTCCAAAGTGAGACCGTCCGTCTCGGCAGGGCTTCTTCGGGCTTTGAGTTTAGGCATTTTTGTAGGTTTCGTGGCTGGGGCTCCGCAGACCGGCAGTGCCACCTTTTCGGATCACGAACAAGACGTTCTGCTTCTCTGTGCCAGTCGCCGGAAGTCGGAGGGCTATGATTCCCACGAGGGAAAGGACCGTCGCGAAAAAGATCGAAGCGCGCATAGCTGGCATGCTGCAGATGGCGATCCAATCGTCAATGCACTGACTGACCGCTCTCAGAATGAGCGATCGCTCCGAAGAAAATTGACACTACCTGCCATTCCCAACACGCTCCCGCCATGAACGATGATATCGACAAGCGGCTGTGCCAAATGGAGTTTTGCCTGAAACTGCTAGTCGGCCTGGTGAGCGCGTGGGCCGGTTCAGCTGTCGTTTTAATGATCGATTCGATCCCACAGCAAATGATCATTATTCAGGAAATGCTGCCCGGCGGTCGGAACGCGATGCCCGTTTTGGTTCGATGGATCGCCGCAGTCCATCCAATACTGCTGCCGCTTGCGATCGCGGTCACCTGCGCGGGAGTAATGTTCGCTGCTTTCATCCCCAGGCGGACTGGCGTCATTGGAACGTCCGCCGTGCTCATTGTCCTCATGGCCGGACACTCTCTGCTGACGCTGGCCTTGCGCAGCCCGGTGCTGAAAATCATTCAGGGCATTTCGGGGCAGTAGGTCCGGTAAAAAAGCGCCGTCAAGCCGGCGCACTCCAAAACGAAGCGGTCTCTGCTAGTGATGCTTGTCCGCCCCGCGGTAAGTTTCGGTGTCTTGAGTTGCGCCTTCAGTGTCGTGGCACAGGCCAAATCACTAAGATCTGAGGACATGGCACGCGATCATCCGGCGTCGGCAACGGTGCAGCACTTTGGCGATCGATGGAGCCCGAAGCCAGCCGGGCCTTGGTTGCATGACCGGGGAAAATCATAATGACGGGGAGAACCGCTCACCGTAGCAACTCCGAAACCCTGCTTGCCTCCGCTGGCGGAAGGGCAACACGGGCGGCGCGAACAATGGCCATCCGCTCGCCTTCGGGAGCAAGTGAACTGGCCAAGGCTTCGCTGGCCCACTTGGTCGCCGCGTCAGGAGCCACCGTGAACGATTGGTGCGCGAACGCGGATACCGCAGCAGTCCGAAGTGGTTCGGGAACTGCCCCGCTTTGCAGGAAATCGGCAGCGGTCTGCGGCGAGCTGTTGGCCCAGTTTTCAAACACTTTTCTGGTCAGGCGCTCACCGTAAGCGGGAGGCAGTTGCTGAGCCCACTTCATCGCATCGGCACCCTGGTAGTTCTGGGCGAACCGCTCCGCGACCACTCCCAGCACAGCGTTGTCGGGATGCTCGCGGAGCAGTTCGACGGTGGCCTCTGGAGATTGCTGGTATTAATGCGGCACGCAAATAGATTCATTTTCCAAAAAATGGATCATGCTCCACAGAGTTTGGTATAAGTTGCTCGAATGTATTTAAGGGCCGCATTAATAATACGCGCCAAAGTAGAGTCCATCCGCCGCTGCCCTTTGCTCACCGGGATCGTCGAGACCGGAGACCCACTGCAATGCGGCATCGGGATCCTTCTTCCACAAGCTGCCAGCGATCGCTTGGGCGATATGGTGATTACTCGCATCCCGAGGCAGCTTATCATAAATGCCGATCGCCAGCGAGGGATCAGACGAGGCAACAGTGTCTGCGATCGATGCCAGTGCCTGATCGGCCTCGTCGTCGGCCAGTTCCCGTTCGATCCAGTCGACAGCCTTGAGGGGATCGGCCTCTGCAATTTGTGACGCGATCTGACAGCCCAGCACGCGTCGAACACCAGGTGAATCGCTCTTCTGGAATACCTCTTCCGCCAGCGCCATATCCTTCTTTGTGAGTACTTGCGAGACATCAGAGATGTGCTCCTCCATGTTCTCCGGGTTGCCCGGTTCGCTAAGCCAGGCGACAACAGCACGTGGATCGCTTTCGGCCCAATCCCAGATCAGACTGGACAGAGAGTTCTTGAAGAAGCCGTCCGGCAAGGCGACGACCATAGCGACAGCTCCGGCGAGGTCACCCTTCGCCCAGTCATCGGAATCTTCTGTATGAATCAGGTTCGGATTCCTGGTGAGCAATCGCATTGCCGCCTTCGGGTCGCGATCCAGCAGGTCTTCCAGAATCGCATATCCTCTGTCGCACGTATCGAAGTTCCCCTCATGCTCCGCCACATAGTTCCATGCGGCATCGGGATCGGACGCTCCCCAGGTGGAAAACAATGCATGCTCTACTTCTCTATTCGAAAGGATCGTGGCGCTATCGACAAATGCGGCCATGCCCTGCGGATCAATCTCTGCCCACCGAATCGCCACGATTTCCTGCATGTCTCGATTTTTCTCAAGCAGCATTAACAGCGCACGCAACGTGGCGGGTCGCGCGAGCTCGACAAGCTGCAGCATCCGCTTGCTACGGCCAAACGACCCCACCATTTCCGCCAACTGGCTGGCCTCGCGCAGAATCTCGCTTTGCGAGTCAGAGTCTTCGTCGGAAACGGCGGCGCTCCCTGACATGACTCCCAAATCCGGTGGACCGTGCTGCGGCAAGACTCCATCGCGGGCGATTCCTCCAGCGAACCAGCCGGTGACGCCAGCCGCCGCGATGACAATCAGGATAAGACCGGGAAGCTTCATGGATGGTCGATGCGGTAGAAAAGCTGCTGGCGGATGGTTTCGTCCACAGGCGCACTGGCCACGATCTCGCGAGCGCGTGCCGGGTTGTCCCAGGCGAGCCGATCCACTACGGAATGCAGTGCTGCCATGCGCATTTCCGGGTCGCCGATGGTCTCCGCCCACACCAGCGCGGCCTCAGCATCGGGGTTGGCGACACCACTGACGAACGCAGCGACTGCTCCATCGCGGGCAGGGTCATCGGCTGGCAACCCGCCAAGCCATTCCGATGCGGCTGCGGTATCTGCTTTGGCGAAGGCCTGGGCGATGCCCGACCACGCCTGCTCGCGTTGGTCTGGATCTGCGATTCTTTCCGCCCAGGGCATCCAGTCGGACGGCGCGTCGGCCACCTCGACCCAGCGTTCGCCGATATTCCGGATCAGTTCGGCGCCGCCTGCCTGCGCCGCCTCCAGATGCTGCGAAAGCAGACCAACGGCAATCGCCGGGTGGACCCATTCCCATTCGGCACCCCAGGACACCAGACTGCCGATCACTTCCGCAAGATACTCGGAACGACGTGGGCCTTCGGGGAGTTGATCGGCGAATCCCAGCAGCTTCTCCTGCCGCACTGCATCGGTCAGGCCGGGAGTCGGCGCTGCGACGAGGGATGTCAGCATTTGCGCGCGGTCGGCATCGGGCAATGTCGCCACCGCTTGTGCCACGCCATCGAAATCCCAGCCGTAAGAACCCTCGATCAATCCCCGCAACGCCGCCGTGCGGAGCTCCGGGTCTTCAATGGCCGCGAACGCGGCGAATGCCTGCGCGTGCTCGGATTCGATGCCTTCGCCAAGCGTTCCCGCCCATTCCTTCGCTGCCTCAGTGTCGCCGATCGTCGTACTGATCGATGCGACCAACGCTGGCACCGTCTCAGGAGAATTCTCAATGGCCGACATCACCTCACGGTTGATCAGCCACGAGAAGGTGTCACTCGGTTCCAGATATTTCGCCGCCCAGGCCACTGCCTCCATTGGATCGCCTTCGCTCAGCTTTTCGAACACTGCACTCCCCCCGGATGAAGCCGCCAGACCAGGGTGGACCGAGAACAACTCCAGCAAAGCACCTGCGTCATCCGGATGATCGCGTGCCCAGTCGCTGTCCAGGATTTTGCTCAGGCAATGGTCGCGCGTCCCACCTGCCTGCATCTCTTTGGTGTAACCGATAGCACCTGCCGGATCGCCTTTCACCCAGGCACCAACGATCCCAGCACTGGCCTCCGGTCGGAGGTTTTCTGGCAGTGTATTCAGCCGT